>JAOHCJ010000019.1 GCA_028095445.1 Candidatus Pelagibacter sp. | reverse complement strand
GTTCTCCGGTACTGAAACTATAAAAGATGAAGTGTAAACTAATTCTTTGATTGCTTTTTTTAAAATATTTATAGGTTTAAAATTAAAGCTTCCTAAAATTAAAATTATTATAGAAAAAAATATCAATCCTAATATTGAAAATCTTTGCTGAGTCCCTTTTTTTAAAAAAGCAGATCTAATCGCTATTACAAAATCATCTCGGCTAGTTTCCATTGCTATTAATACTCAGAAAGCATAGTAGAAAATGTTTCTTCTTGATCTAGGGCTTTTCCAGTCCCAATAGCAACGCAAGCTAAAGGATCATCCGCTATGTATACTGGTAGTCCTGTTTCTTTTGAAAACCTTTTGTCTATATTTTTTAATAAGGCTCCACCACCTGTTAAAGTTAAGCCCATGTCTACTAAATCAGCTGATAATTCTGGTGGCGTATTTTCTAATGCATCTTTTATTCCATTAACCATTTCCTTTAAAATATCATTTAGTCCTTCTGCAGTATCTTCTTCGGTAATATTTACCTCTTTAGGAGTCCCTGATCTTAAGTCTCTACCTTTAACTGCATAAGTGTTTGTATTAGATGGTATTGCAGTTCCAATTTCTTTTTTAATTTTCTCTGCTGTACTATCTCCAATCATTAAATTGTATTCTTTCCTCATATAATTAATCATTGCTGTATCCATAGCATCACCAGCAACTCTTAATGACTTTGAATAAACTAAACCACCTAATGACATTACGGCAATCTCTGTAGTTCCTCCTCCAATATCAACTACCATCGACCCTGTAGCCTCTGATATTGGCAAACCAGCTCCAATAGCTGCTGCTATTGGTTCTTCAATCAATTGAACTCTTCTTGCTCCTGCTGCAAGTGCACTATCTTGAATTGCTTTTCTTTCAACTGGAGTTGATCCAGTTGGAACACAAATTAAAATTCTTGGATTTGCAAAAGTACTATTTTTATGAACTTTTTTTATAAAATGTTTGATCATTTCTTCTGTAACTATAAAGTCTGCAATTACACCATCTCTTAAAGGTCTTATTGCACTTATATTACCAGGTGTTCTACCAAGCATTGTTTTGGCCTCATCGCCAACTGCTAAAACAGTTTTTTTTCCCATGTTTTCAACTATAGCAACAACTGACGGTTCATTTAAAACCACACCTTGTCCTTTCAAGACAACAAGAGTATTAGCTGTGCCAAGGTCAATTGCCATATCTTGACTCCAAACATTTGTTATATTCTTAAACCAATTGGCCATCTTATATTCCTTTCACTTTTTGAGTTTGTTGCTCTACAGGAGCAGTTTTTGTTCGTTTAATAATCATTTTATTTAAAGCACTTAAATAAGCATTAGCAGAAGCAACCAACGTATCTGTGTCTGATGCTTGACCAACTGTAGTTTTTCCACCTTCTTCAATTCGAACACTTACAGTTGCTTGAGCATCAGTTCCTTCTGTAACTGCATGAACTTGATACAATTGAAGTTTCACATCATGTGGATATAAAACTTTTATACATTTAAAAATAGCATCTACAGGTCCGTCTCCTGTTTCAGAAGTTTCTTTTACTTCACCATAAACATCTAAAGTCATTTCAGCTCTTTGCGGTTCACCTGTACCAGCAAAAACTTTTAATGATTTTAAATTTATGACACTTTTATCTAGGATCATACTATCATCAACCAACGCTGCTATATCATCATCATAAACATGTTTTTTCTTATCTGCTAAAATCTTAAATTTTCCAAAAGCAATTTGAATTACATCATCTGTAACATTTTTATACCCAAGGTCGTTTAGTTTTTCTTTAAATGCATGTCTTCCTGAATGTTTTCCCATAACTAATGAAGTTTTTTTAACACCAACGCTCTCTGGTGTCATAATTTCATATGTTTCTCTATTTTTTAGCATTCCATCTTGGTGAATGCCTGCTTCATGAGCAAAAGCATTTTTCCCAACAATTGCCTTATTAAATTGCACAGGAAATGTTGCATTAGAAACAATTTTAGATGCCTTGCTTAACAACTCTGTTTTGATTCCTGTTGAATAAGGCATTAAATCATTTCTAGTTCTAATCGCCATTACAATTTCTTCAAGTGCTGCATTTCCTGCTCTTTCACCAATTCCATTGATTGTGCATTCAACCTGACGAGCACCAGCTGAAACTCCTGCAAGAGAATTTGCAACAGCCAATCCTAAATCATTATGACAATGAACGGATAAAATAGCTTTATCAATATTGGGTACTTTGTTTTTTAAGGTAGTGATAATTTTGGTAAATTCCGATGGAATTGTATAACCAACAGTATCAGGAATATTTATAGTTTTAGCACCACTGTTAATTGCAAGCTCAACTATTTTACACATAAAATCCATATCAGTCCGCGTTCCATCTTCGCATGACCATTCAACATCGTCTGTTAAGTTTCTTGCGTAAGTTACACTCTCTTTAATTGCATCTAAAACTTGTTCAGGAGATTTATTCAACTTATGCTTCATGTGAAGTGGGCTTGTTGAAATGAATGTATGGATTCTAAATCTTGGAGCAGCTTTTAATGCCTCATGACATGCATCAATATCTTTTTTACTAGCTCTTGATAACCCGCAAGGGATTGAGTTTTTTAAAATTTTACTTATTGCAGTTACTGCTTCAAAATCTCCTGGAGAGGCAATAGGGAAACCTGCTTCTATTACATCAATTCCTAATTCATCAAAGATTCTTGCAATTTGTGTCTTTTCCTCAAGACTCATTGATGCCCCTGGTGATTGTTCACCATCACGCATTGTAGTATCGAATATAAAAATTTTATCTTTGTCTTTCATAATCAGGCATTTAAAAGAATGTATAATACAATCTATAATAGAGATTGCAAAATAAATGTTAAATTATGGTTACAATTATTGATCGTTTTAGGTCTTTAGTAAAAATTAACTCTTGTCACTATCAATAAGTTTATTTTTACCTATCCAAGGCATCATATCCCTTAGTTTTGATCCAACTTTTTCAATGGAGTGATCTGCTAAGTCTTTTCTTATTTTTAAAAAGTTCTTCTGTCCACCTTCACACTCTTTCATCCATTCTTTGGTAAATTTACCAGATTGAATATCGGCTAATACTTCTCTCATTCTTTGTTTCGTTTCATCTTTTTTAATTATTCTAGGTCCAGAAACATACTCGCCATACTCTGCAGTATTTGAAATAGAATAATTCATATTAGCAATTCCACCTTCATAAATTAAATCAACAATCAACTTGACTTCATGAAGACATTCAAAGTAAGCCATCTCAGGTTCATATCCAGCTTCAACTAATGTTTCATAACCGTTTTTAATTAATTCAACTAGACCACCACAAAGAACTGTTTGTTCTCCAAATAAATCTGTTTCACATTCATCCTTAAATGTTGTTTCAATAATTCCTGATTTACCACCACCTATTGCTGAAGCATAAGATAAAGCAAGCTCTCTTGCTTTACCTGTTCCATCTTGGTGGACTGCCATCAAGCATGGTACTCCACCACCTTTTTCATATTCACTTCTAACTAAGTGCCCAGGTCCTTTTGGTGCTACCATAAATACATCAAGATCTTTTCTTGCATCAATAAGTTTATAGTGAATATTTAGTCCATGAGCAAAAGCCAAACTTGTTCCTTCTTTTATTCTTTGTTCAATATGATTTTTATAAATAGTTGCTTGCAATTCATCTGGTGTTAGTATCATTGCAACTTCGGCCCATTCGGCTGCATCGGACAAATTCATTACTTTCAAACCTTTAGACTCTGCTTTTGCTTTACTTGCAGAACCATCTCTAAGAGCAACAACAACTTCTTTAGCCCCACTATCCTTTAAATTTAAAGCGTGTGCATGCCCTTGACTTCCATATCCAAAGATCGCAATTTTTTTATTCTTAATTAAATTTACATCTGCATCTTTTTCATAAAACATTTTCATTTTTTCTCCTTTTTATAATTAATTAAATATTTCTGCACCTCTAGTCATTGCAACTGCTCCCGTTCTTGAGACACTGATAAGACCAAGTGGTTTTAAATTTATATTCATTTTGTCTATTTCTCTTCTTAGCGCTGTAATTTGAATTACTACAGATCTTTTTGTTTTATCTAATATAACTGGATTAAATTTTTTACAAGTATTTATAGCTTTTTTAATTTTTATTTGATTTCCAACTACTTTTAATAAGGCCATTTCTTTAAAAATTACCTTTGTATCTTCCCTTTTAAAATTAGCAACTTTATGAACTGGTACTAATTTTTTTAATTGTAAGGTTATTTGCTCTATGACTTGCGGAGTTCCAACTGTTACTATTGTTACTCTTGATAGATTTTTTTTATGGTCAACTTCTGCTACGGCTAAAGATTCAATGTTATAACCTCTTCCAGAAAATAAACCCACAACTCTAGCAAGTACTCCTGCTTCATTATCTACCCAAACTACAAAGATGTGAGTGTCTAATTTGCCTAGCTTGCTTGGTGTACTGTATGCAGATTTAGATTTTACCATTTAAACTAATGCTTTCCCTTTTCCTGTAATTTTATTTTCCTCTTGATCTTTAGGACCCAGTAACATTTGATTGTGAGGCTTTCCTGATGGTATCATCGGGAAACAATTCTCATCTTGGTCCACATGACAATCAAAAATTACAGGTCTATTAACATTGATCATTTCCTTAATTTTTTCATCTAAGTCATGAGGGGTTTTAGCTCTAATCCCAACACAACCGTAAGCTTCTGCCAATTTTACAAAATCTGGTAATGCTTCTGAATAGCTTTCTGAGTAATTCTTTTCATGAAGCAACTCCTGCCACTGTCTAACCATGCCCATATATTGATTGTTCAAAATAAATATTTTTATAGGTAAATTATATTGAACTGCAGTTGATATTTCTTGCATGGTCATCAAGATTGAAGCTTCTCCAGCTATATCTACTACTAATTTTTTTGGATGAGCTACTTGAACGCCTACAGCTGCTGGTAACCCATAACCCATGGTACCTAGTCCACCCGATGTCATCCATCTATTAGGCTTGTTGAATTTATAGTGTTGCGCAGCCCACATTTGATGTTGTCCAACTTCTGTTGTTATATATGTATCTTGATTTTTGGTTAATTCGTAAAGTCTTTGAACTGCATGTTGAGGTTTAATAATTATGTCGCTATTAATAAAGTTTAAAGATTGTTTTGCTCTCCACTTTTGAATTTGTTGCCACCATTTAGAAATTTTTTGTTTATTTGATTTCTCAAAATTTAAATTTTTATTTTTCAAAGTTTTTGTTGTTGATTGAATTACATCACTTACATCACCAACAATTGATAAATCAACTTTAACAATTTTATTAATTGATGATGGATCAATATCAATATGAATTTTTTTTGACTTTGGAGAAAATTCATCTATCTTTCCTGTAATACGGTCATCAAATCTAGCTCCAATATTAATTAACAAATCGCAATCATGCATTGCATTATTTGCTTCATAAGTTCCATGCATACCCAACATTCCTAAAAACTGATTATCATCGCCTGGATAAGCACCTAGTCCTTGAAGAGTTGATGTTATTGGAAATCCAGTTAAAGAAACTAATTCTCTTAATAGTTCGCTTGCTTTTGGTCCAGAGTTAATCACTCCTCCACCAGTATAAAAAACTGGTTTTGAGGCCTTGCTCATTAAATTTATTAATTGATCTATATCTTTTTGACTAAATCTATTAGGAACTTTTCCATTAGATTTTTTTTCTTTCTTAGGTTTAAAATATTTAGCTTTTGCAAATTGAACATCTTTTGGAATATCTACCAATACAGGTCCCGGCCTACCAGTTGTAGCTACTTCAAATGCTTCGTGCATTATCCTTGGAAGGTCTTTAATATCTTTAACTAACCAATTATGTTTTGTGCAAGGTCTTGTAATTCCTGTTGTATCGCATTCTTGAAAAGCATCTGTTCCTATCAAGTGTGTTGGTACTTGTCCTGAAATACAAACCAGTGGAACTGAGTCCATATAAGCATCTGTTAGCGCTGTCACAACATTTGTTGCACCAGGACCTGAAGTAACTAATACAACACCCGGTTTACCAGATGATCTTGCATAACCTTCTGCTGCATGACCCGCACCTTGTTCGTGTCTTACTAAAATATGCTTTATAGATGGGTGATTTTTTAATTCATCATAAATAGGAAGAACAGCACCACCTGGATAACCAAAAATATGATCTACTTTTTGATCTTCCAAACATTTAAATACAATTTCTGCTCCTGAATATAAATTCCCCATCTAGGCAATCTATTCGACTTTATGTTAATTGGTCAAGTTTAAGAGATGATTTATTTAAACTTTTTATGTACTTAACTATTTTGCTCGGGCCAATTTTTTTCCAAGACACCATCCTACTTCTTGCCCATGTTGCTTGTCTTTTTGCATATTGTCTAGTTTTTATAGAGATTAATTCTTGAGTTTGATCTAAATCGATTTCCTTATTTAAATACTGTGTCAATTCGTCAATCCCAATTACACCATTTATACTTTTATTTTTTTTCGACTTTAATTTAAGAAAATTTTTTACTTCTTTTAAGGCACCATTTTTAATCATTTGATTGGTTCTTAATGAAATTCTTTTAACCAATTCTTCCCTATTAAAATCAATATATAATTTCAAAAAATCACTTTCATTAAACTCTGATATAGTTTTATTTAGCCAATCGTACATTGAAACTTTAGTGAAAGATTTAATTTCAAATGCTCTAATTGATCTTTGTACATCATTTTGATTTATCTTTTCCCTAACAATAGGATCTAAAATAACAAGTTTTTTATAAAATTTTTTTTGACCTTCTTTTTTTTGTAATAATCTAACTTCATTTCTAAACTTAAGAGGAATTTTAGGAATTTTAACTAGACCTTTAATTAAAGATTGAAAATATAAGCCTGTTCCACCTACTACAACTGGAACTTTTTTTCTTTTTTGAATATCTTTGATTGTTTTAATAGCTAGTTTTAACCATTCTCCAGTAGAGAATTTTTTATTAGAATCAATTATTCCATACAAGTGATGTTCAATATTTTTTTGATCTTTTGTTGTTGGTCTTGCAGTTAAAATTTTTAATTGTTTATAAACCTGCATACTATCAGCATTTATTATTTCACCATTAATTTTTTTTGCAATCTTAATTGCAAAACTAGATTTGCCTGACGCAGTAGGACCTGAGATTAAAATAATTTTGGACTTGTTGCCCATTATCAATCTAACTTAACACCAATATATCTTTTTTGGTTTTGATTATTATAAATAACAATCAAAATTGTTTTTTTATTTAATTTAAGTGCGTTCTTAACAATATCTTCTAAATCTTTTACAGATTTAATCTTTTTCTTTTGAGCTTCAATAATTATATTACCTGGTTCCAAATAGTTGATTGGACTATCTTGATCTATATCAGTAATGACCAATCCAGTTATTTGATTTGGAAGCTTTCTTTCCTTAATATCTTTACTATCTAATAATCGTGTAATAATCTTTAAAGATTTTATTTCTGTCATTTCTGATGTTTCTTCATTAGATTCTTTTTTTTCTTCCTTAAAGTCATCTGAAGTTTCAAGTCTACCTAATTTTATCTTTTTGGTAATTTCTTTTTTATTTCTCCAAATTTTGACACTCACTGTCTTTCCAACTTCAGTTTGAGCAACAATTTTTGGTAGTTCTTTCATTTCTTTAATCTTAGTTCCATCAAATTCTAATATTATATCTCTTGCTTTAATTCCTGCTTTAGCTGAAGGACTTTTTTCAGCAACGCTTGCAACTAATGCTCCTCGTGGTTTGTCTAATTTTTCTAATTCAGCAATTTCTTCTGTAACAACTTGAATTCTCACCCCCAACCATCCTCTTTTAGTTTCACCAAATTCTATTAGTTGCGCTATAACTTTTTTTGCGCTATTTGATGGAATTGAAAATCCTATTCCTATTGATCCTCCTTTTCCTAATATTGCTGTATTGATTCCAATTACATCACCGTTCATATCAAATAAAGGTCCTCCAGAATTTCCTGTATTAATAGAAGCATCTGTTTGAATGTAGTCCTCATATCTGGATAGACCAATTGATCTGTTTCTAGCAGAAATAATTCCTGATGTTACTGTACCTCCAAGACCAAAAGGATTACCAATAGCTATAACCCAATCTCCAATTCTTGCTTTGTCTGAGTCTCCAAATTTAACTGGTATAAATTGTCCTTTAGACTCTATTTGTAGCACCGCAATATCAGAAAGAGGATCTGCACCAATAATTTTAGCTTTATACTCTTTATCTCCGTCAACTCTAACTAAAATATCATCTGAGTCTTGAATGACATGGTTGTTAGTAATTACAATTCCTTTTTTATCTATTATAAATCCTGACCCTAATGCATTTGCTTTTCTAGTCTGAGGTGTTCCAAATTCCTTAAACATATCTTCAAAAGGTGATCCTGGGGGAAATTTAAATCCAGGGAATGGATTGGTATTTGTAGTAACTGTTGTTGTAGTTGATATATTTACAACAGAAGGCATCAACTTCTCGGCTAAGTCAGCAAATGATGCTGGTGCATCTTTAGCACTTGCTTGTACTACAAAAAATAGTGAAAAAAATATTATTAGTAATCTTTGAATATTTTGCATTTTAATTCTTAATATACCAAACAATAATAAATCCAATAAGAGCAAATATCAATCCACCTGTTCTTAGTTGACTATTAGTCACATCATTTAATTTTAACAGCATACTTTTCATTTTAGATGGAAATAAAGCATATAAGATTCCTTCTATAAAAAGAAAAAGACCAAAAGCTATTATTAGCTCTTTCATATATGGGATCTAGTTTTTGATGTTTCCAAAAAACCTAAAGAATTCACTATCAGGTGATAAAATCAAAGACGTTTCACCTCCAATTAATGCTGTTTCATAAGCCTGCATAGCTCTATAGAAGGCAAAAAATTGAGGATCTCTTCCAAATGCATCTGCAAAAATTTTATTTCTTTGACCGTCTCCTTCTCCCTTCATAATTTCTGAATCTTTATTAGCATTTGCTAATATCACTGAAACTTCTTTATCTGCAGTTGAAGTAATTGTTACTGCCATCTCGGCTCCTCTTGCCCTAAATTCTTTAGCTTCTCTTTCTCTTTCAGTTTGCATTCTTCTATAAATCGCTTCACTATTAGCTTGAGGTAAATCAGCTCTTTTAATTCTCACATCTACAATTTTAATTCCGAATTTTTGAGCCTCTGCGTTAACACCTTCTTGAATTAAAGACATTTGCTTAGATCTGTCTTTTGATAACAATGTTTGTAATTCTTGTTGTCCTAAAACATTTCTAATTCTTGAGTTTATAATTGTTGCTAATCTTGATCTTGCAACTCTTTCATTTCCTACTGAAATATAAAATTTTAAAGGATCTATAATTTGAAATCTTGCAAAAGCATCAACTATCAATCTTTTTTGATCAGATGCAATAACTTCTGCTGGTGGCGTATCAAGATTTAAAATCCTACTGTCTAGAAAAACAACATTTTGAATAAAAGGTATTTTAAAATTCAAACCTGGTTTTAGTATAATTTTTTTAGGATCACCAAATTGAAGAACGATGGCTTGGTTAACTTCTTTAACAATAAATATAGAAAAAAAAGCTAATGCCCCTATTAAAATAATTATTGGTAATAAAATTTTTTGTATTTTCATTAATTTGTCGCTTTCTTTTTACTTAGTTCAGGTAGCGGTAAGTAAGGCACCACACCTGAGCTTGAATTTTTATCAATAATTACTTTATCTATGTCAGCTAAAACTTTTTCCATAGTTTCTAAGTACATTCTATCTTTAGTAACTTGTTTAGCTTTTGCGTACTCATTATAAATAGACACAAACCTACTAGCCTCACCTTCTGATGCCGCAACAACTCTTTGTTTATAAGCTTCTGCTGCTTGCATAATTTTTGCAGCTTCCCCTCTTGCTCTTGGAATAACATCATTAGCATAAGCTTCTGCCTCATTTTTAGATCTCTCCATATCTGCTCTCGCTGCTTGAACATCTCTAAAAGCATCAATTACTTGATCGGGTGGATCTGCTTTTTGTGTTTGAACTTGAGTAATTTGAATACCACTATTGTATTCATCTAGAATTGATTGAATAATTTCCTGGGTTTCAATTTCAATTTGAGCTCTACCCTCTGTTAAAACTGGTTGAATTTTGCTTTTTGCAATTACTTCTCTCATTGCAGTCTCTGCAGCAGCTTTTACCGTTCCTTCTGGGTCTTGTATTTCAAATAAAAATTTACCTGCATCTTTTATTACCCAGAATACTGAAAAATCTATATTAACAATGTTTTCATCACCGGTAAGCATTAGACTTTCTTGTGGAACATCAGCAACTCCTCCACCTGATGAAAAACCACTATCTCTCTCTGATCTAAATCCAATATCAATTCTATTTACTTTTGTAACTTTTGGTGTCTCTACTGTCTCTACTGGAAGTGGAATATGATAGTGTAATCCTGGTTGTGTAGTTTTTATAAACTTACCAAATCTAAGGACAACACCTTGTTCATCGGGTCCCACTCTATACAGTCCGCTTGCTAACCATATAAATGCTAAAATAATTAATGCTAAACTAATTTGCTTACCTCCTGATGAGCTTCCACCAGGTAAAAAATTATTTATTTTTTCTTGAATGGTTCTAATAATTGCTTCAATGTCAGGTGGTGTTGGTCCTCTTCCTGAACCATTTCCTCCTCCTGGAGGTTTCCCCCATGGACTTCCACCTCTACCTTGAAAATCATCTGACATATGACAAAGTATATAATATCTTTATGACAAAAAACAAGTAATGTTGATGTTATGCCTGATAAAAAACCAGAACTAAGTGACGCAATGAAAGCGAAATTAGAGCCAAAAAAATTCACAAAGAACCCAATTTTAGGTACAAAATTTACAATTGCTATATCAAGTGCAAAAGGTGGGGTAGGAAAGTCTACTTTCGCAACAAATCTTGCTTTAGCGTTAAAACAAATAGGCTGCAAAGTTGGCTTACTTGATGCGGATATTTATGGTCCATCGATTCCAAAAATGTTTGATATTAATGAAAAACCGAAAAGTGACGGTCAAACCCTAACCCCAATTATTAAATATGATATACAATGTATGTCTATAGGGTTTCTTGCTGACCAACAAACTCCAATGATTTGGCGTGGGCCAATGGTCACTAGTGCAATTAAAACTTTTACTCAAAAAGTTTCATGGAAAGATCTGGATTTTATAATTGTTGATATGCCACCAGGCACTGGTGATACTCAATTAACTTTTTCTCAAGAAATAAAAATGGATGGAGCTATAATAGTTTCAACACCTCAAGAAGTTGCCTTATTAGATGTTAAAAGAGGAATTAAGATGTTTGATAAACTTGGAGTTAAAATTTTAGGTTTAGTAGATAACATGAGTTACTTTACTGGAGATGATGGTAAAAAATATAAAATATTTGGAGAAGGGGGTGTTAAAAAAACTGCTGATGAATTCAATAAAGAATTTTTAGGAGAAATACCAATTAATCCTGAAGTCGGAAAGTGTGGAGATGA
>JAOHCJ010000018.1 GCA_028095445.1 Candidatus Pelagibacter sp. | reverse complement strand
CATAATAGTTATGAAAAAGACTTATTTATTGAAGAAGATTATCGAATAAGCAAAGATATAAATTCAGAAAGGTTTTTATTTCCAATAAATCAATCAACAAATTTTGCTTTTAACAAATTTTTTAGAAAAGTAACAAAAGATAAAATAAAAAATTTAAAAATAATTGAGATTAAAGGACGTAAGATACCACTAGAGAACTTTTATGAAGGAGTGGCCAAGTTTAATTTTGAAGAACTTTGTAATAGAAATCTTGGATCAGAGGATTATATAAAGATTTCTGATAATTGTAGTTTTATTTTTATTGATAGTTTACCTTTTTTTAATGAAAATAACTCAAATCAACAACAAAGGTTTATTACTTTAATTGATATTTTGTATGAAAAAAAAATACCTTTAACAATTAGGTCTGAGGTTGATTTAAAATTAATTAAATCTTCAAAAAGCCTAATTGATCCATTTAAAAGAACAACTAGTCGCTTACATGAATTAACTTCTATTGTTTATGATTATCTGTAAGGATCGTAAGCCCATTGTAATATAGCTTGTCTTTGTCTTTTTCTGCATCCTAGATCACCCTTTTCACAATTTTTTTCAATCGCTGAAACATGTCTTCTAAAATTTTTCCATCTTTTTATTTGAATTTTATCCATGTCTGCAATCCTTCTACCGTTACAAAATCTACAATACCATTGAAACCAACCTAGAGGATCTTCTTTAAAAATCCATCCTTTTTCTATCCAATGTTCTCTTGATAACCCTGAAACAACTTTAAATCTGTTTAAGTTTACATCGAAAGTTTTACTTATCTTTACATTTTTAAACCATGATTTAGGATATTCTTTTAAGCTTAGGCCGAAGTAAGCACCTCCAAAAACCCCTAACTCCATCATTCTTTTGGGAGTTAATTCAGGTTTAAAAATTTTATAAAAATCTAAATTATCATCTTCTTTTTTAAAATTTTTTTTCATTTGTGTTTTTGTTTTATTGATTGATAAGTTTTTGATACATTTCTTTATCTGTATCGCCTTCACAACCAATAACCAATATATTAGACTTTGAGTTTAATTTTAATCTTTCTTTAACCTGATCATTAAGGCATGAAGCTATTAGACTAATTACTCCTGGGGCAGAGTTTTCTCCTGCTATTATTTTTTCTTCACTAAAGCTAGAATCTCCAAGCAACTTCATAGTTTTTGCAATATCATCATCAGGTAAACTGATACAAAATCTAATAGAATTTTTTAGTATTTCCCATGGAACTAAGGATACTTCACCACAAGACATTCCACCCATTAAGCTTTCCCTTTTTATATCCACTTTTTCAATTTTTCCAGTCCTAATACTTTCCATTACACATGCAGCACTGTCAGGTTCAACAACGATAGTTTCTGGTACATTATTTAAATATTTTGCTATACCAGCAATCATAGCGCCAGCCATACCACCAACCCCGGCTTGTAATATAATATGAGTAATTTGGTTATTTTTTATTTGGTTAACAATTTCCTTCATCATTACCGTATAACCAGCCATTGTATATTTTGGAACTAACACATAATCTTTCCAAGCAACATCTTGAACGATTTGCCAACTATTTTCATTAGATTGTTTAATACATTCAATTAAAGATTTTTCATAATTACCTTTTACTTTTATTACATCAGCACCAAGATCTACCATAGCTTGTCCTCTTGCATCACTAACATACTCACTAATAAAAATTTTACATTTTAAACCAAGTCTTTTTGCACCCCAAGCAACAGACCTACCATGATTTCCAGCTGTAGCTGTTGCAACAATAATATCTTTTTTTCCTTTAGTAACTTTTTCTACTGCATAAGCTCCACCAAGAGCCTTAAAAGATTTAAGATCAAATCTTTTACTTTCATCTTTGTAAAAAATTTTATTTACATCTAGTTCTTTTGAGAGTTTATTCAATTCGACTAATGGTGTTGGAGAATACCCTTTCCACTTAGAAATACTTAAATAGGCTTCATCAATATCATTTTTTGATAAAGAATTAAAAATTTTACTTTTATCGAATAAAAAGTTTTCATTCTCTAGAAATGATGAAATTAGCCAATTGTCTTTCTGGATGATTGTATTCATTCAATTAACAATCAAGTGTACTATTTTTTTCCCAGTCAGTTACTGAGTTTTTCTTATCAAAAGTTTCATATTTATCAAAATCTTGAATTTCCATATTTTTTAATTTTATGTAACTATTTATAACGTCTTCTCCAAAAGCTTCTTTAAGTTCTTTACTGTTTTTTAAAAACTCTAAAGCATCTTCTATTTCATCTGGTAATTTTTTCAAGTTTGGATAATTTTTATAATCAGTATACATATTGCATGATAGTGGCTCCCCTGGGTCAGTTTTATTATTTAGTCCATGTAGACCAGCAGCAATTACACCTGCTTGAAGTAAATAAGGGTTAGAAGAGCCATCCATTAATCTTAACTCAAATCTACCAGCATCAGGCACTCTAATCATGTGGGTTCTGTTGTTACCAGTATAAGAAATACTACTAGGAGACCATGAAGCCCCTGATTTTGTTGGTGGAGCATTTATTCTTCTATAACTATTAACTGTAGGATTAAAAAAAGCAGAAAGAGGCTGAGCTAGATTCATCACACCACCTAAAAAATTGTAGGCAAGTCTAGTTAAACCCAATCTATCTCCATTATCTAAAAATTTATTTGTTTTATCACCCCAAAGAGAAATATGTGCGTGACAGCCGTTCCCAGTTAAATTGCTAAAAGGTTTCGGCATGAATGTTGCTCTTAGATCATGTTTTTCCGCTAAAGATTTTACCATATATTTAAAAAAAACATGTCTATCTGCTGTTATCAAACAATCATCATAATCCCAATTCATCTCAAATTGTCCATTAGCGTCTTCGTGGTCATTTTGATAAGGCTTCCAACCCATTTGAATCATGCTGTCACAAATTTCTTTAATAAGATCATATCTTCGCATTAAAGCTGATTGGTCATAACAAGGTTTTGATTGAGTATCTCTAGGGTCTGCAATACTTAACCCATCTTGTGAAATTAAAAAATATTCACACTCTACGCCTGATTTCATTTGTAAATTTTTTTTGTCTAATTTTTTTATTTGCTCCTTAAGCATAACTCTAGGAGAGGCTTTTACTGGTTTACCACCCATCCATAAATCTGAAGCTAACCAGCCGACTTCCTTATTCCAAGGTAATTGAATTAAACTATCAGGGTCTGGAATAGCAAACATATCTGTATCTGCTGGTGTCATATCAAGCCAGGTCGCAAAACCTGCAAAACCAGCACCATTTTTTTGCATTTCACTTATAGCTTCAGTTGGAACTAATTTTGATCTTAAAACACCAAACAAATCTACAAAGCTTATTAGAAAGTACTTAATTTTTTTTGCTTTAGCAATTTTAGATAAATTTTTTGCCATTATTTTAAAAAAGAAAAAATAGCTTCCTTATAATAAATTAAATTAATACCAATGATTATTATTACAGCTGCAATAACTCCATACTTAGCTTTTGGAAAAACTACACCAATCATTTTGCTTGGTCTTTGTTCTTTGTTGTTTTCTGTCATTATAAAGTTTTATAAAAAAAGGGCACTACAATTAAGCAGCGCCCAAATTTTTAATTTATATTACCAATCAGTAATATTGCTTTTATGATCATTTGCACCATGTCTTTTTCTAGCTAATCGTGAAAGCTTTTCACTTTCAGATCTAGCAGTCAAAACATGCCAGCCAATCCAGAAAACTACACCTAGAATAACTAGTAAAGTTTCACTAGATCCAGCTCCCGGATAAACTGCTCCGACAACTTCCTTAGCACTTAAATGATCTATCCAGTTTGTTACTGTAGCCATATTTTTTCTCCTTTATCTAGTTGAAGAGGCGACTGCTTTTTCAGCATCTCTATCGTCCTCCATCATTTCATAGTCTAGTCCAGCTATTTCTACTTCACGTGGGATTCTTAATTTACCCATTCCGTTTAGTACTTTTGCTATGACATAGCCTGGTAGCATTCCAAGAACTCCGAACATTATTATTGCTCCAAGAAATTGTCCCAGTGGATTGATTGATGCATAAGTTGATCCGTCCCACATAGCTCCAACACTGTATCCAGATGAAGGATAACCATTTAAAACAAATCCACAAATTACAAGGCCAACAAATCCTGCATAACCATGTACAGCTACTGCACCAACTGCATCATCAATTTTGAACTTACGTTCAACCCAGTAATGCATTTTGTATGCTATAACAACACCGATCGCACCAATAAGCATTGCTTGTATCGGATGGTACAAATCATTACCTGCTGACGCACAGATGATACCTGCTAGTCCACTTGAGTACGTCCAGAAAGGATCACCTTTAGCGACCACGTATCCAGCCAATAATCCACCTGATAGTGACATCAGAAAGTTAAAGGTTATACCACTGAGTGTAGTAGGGGTTACATATATGTTTGTTGCTGTCCAGTATGTTACACCTTCCATTCCATATTCAGGTCCAAGATCAAATATCGGTATATTACATGCCGCATAAAATCCCCAGAAACCAGTATAGATTAAAAATAATCCAATTGTAACCAGCCATGGGTTTCTTGGTCCTATATTTCTTGGTTCACCACTTGATGAGAACTTTCCAATTCTAGGTCCTAAAACGATCAGAACACCTAAAGCAAATCCACCTGCAATCGCGTGAATTACTCCCGATGCATAAGCGTCATGATATCCTAAAATTTTGAGCATCCATCCATCAAAGTGCCATCCCCAAGCAGCATCAATTACCCAGAAACACGAACCTATTGCAATTGCTAAAATTCCAAATGCAAAAGTCGTAATTCTTTCAATGATTGCTCCAGAAACAATTGAAGCAGCTGTCCATGAAAATAGTAAAAACGCAGCCCAGAATACTCCACTTATATGGTCGCCTAAGTTAATAGCCATGTATTCTGTATTTGCCAAATACCATTTAGCACTAAAAGTACTTTCGTCTGTAATTAACGCGGTACTTTCATTCATTATTGATGGTGCAATTCCAGGTCCTGTTGGGAATGCCCAGTAAATCCACCAACCAAAGAAAAACCATGTTACTGTCACTAGTGGTATTACCATGGTATTTTTCATTAAAGTATGTTGATGGTGCTTGTAACGTGAAGCTCCGACTTCATACATACAGAACCCTACGTGGATTAAGAACATTAAGACTACCGTTACCCAGTAGTAAAATTCTGTAAATATTGTTGTAAGAGCACCTAATTGATCAGGCATAATCTCTCTCCTATATTAGTTTTAGAAACCTTATGAAATTTAGTGGGGTGTGACAAACTAAACATTCTTTAAAAACCCAATACAGACGGTGAGTTTTAAAAAAATAAACAACTCTTGATTGTGATACTAAAACTTTAAGTAAGCTTTTTTTAAATCAACAAGCGGATGTTTTGGAGACATTTGAAACTTAACTAAAAGCTCTCTTGCTATCATATCTCTATCTTGTTGGTTATCAGGTAATTTAATTGATTTTGGAATCGTAACCCAACCATTTGCATTTCTACAAAATACTGCAGGTCTATCTTCTTCATAACCCATATGAACATCTTCTAACCAATTAAGGTCATCCCAACCCATGGCTTCTACATATTTTTTTAAGAATGGAGTAATTCTTTTATAGTCTGGAAGTAAATTAACATCATACCTATAACCGATATGTTGACCAATTAACTTTTCTCTAGCAGTCTCTTTAAAAGTGCCCAGTTTAAGTTTTTTTTCTTTTTTAACTTTTGCTTTTACTTTTTTTTTAACCATTTTTGATCCTTATATTTTATGATAGTTGTCAACACCAACAGTATAGTTGGTTCCTGTCATAGGAACTTTTGCTAATGCAGAAGCTTCCATTGTTAATGCAGCTAAATCTTCAGGTTCTAAAGAGTGAATATTAGTCTTACCACAAGCTCTTGCTAAAAGTTGAGCTTCTAGTGTCATTGCATGTAAGTAATTATAAACTCTTAAAGCAGCATCATCAGGATTTAATCTAGCTCTTAACTTTGGATCTTGTGTAGCAACTCCAACTGGACAACGACCAGTATGACAGTGATAACATTCACCTGCTTTTACACCCATTTCTTTTTCAAAGTTAGCTTCAGGTATATCTTTGTTACAATTTAAAGCGATCATTGATCCAGTACCAATTGCTATTGCATCAGCACCTAAAGCTAAAGCTTTAGCCATATCAGCACCATCCCTAACACCACCAGCATAAATTAAAGTTACCTGTCCAGTTTTACCAACATCATCAATAGCTCTTCTAGCTTCTCTGATAGCAGCAATTCCTGGAATACCAGTGTTAGCGGCAGCTATATGGGGTCCTGCTCCAGTAGATCCTTCCATTCCATCTAGATAAATAGAGTCAGGGTTACATTTAGCAGCCATACGAACATCATCATAAACTTTTGATGCACCAAGCTTTAACTGAATTGGCACTTTGTTTTTTGTAAGTTGTCTTAGCTCTTCAACTTTTAAAGCTAGATCATCTGGACCTAACCAGTCAGGATGTCTTGCAGGAGATCTTTGGTCAATACCAGACGGCAATGATCTCATTTCTGCTACTTGGTCGGTTACTTTTTGACCCATTAGGTGACCACCCATTCCAACTTTTTGTCCTTGTCCTATAAAAACTTCAATCCCATCTGCAAGCTGTGCATGATGAGGATTAAATCCGTATCTTGATTGAATACATTGGTAATACCATTTTTCAGAATATCTTCTTTCGTCAGGTATCATTCCACCTTCACCAGAACATGTAGCGCTTCCAGCCATTGTAGCACCTCTTGCTAGAGCCGTTTTTGCTTCATAAGAAAGAGCACCGAAACTCATTCCAGTAATATACACAGGTATATCTAGCTCAATTGGGTTTTCACAATTGGGACCAATTATAGTTTTTGTTTCACATTTTTCTCTATAACCTTCAATTACAAACCTTGTTAGGGTACCTGGTAAAAAAACTAAATCATCAAATGTTGGAATCTTTTTCATTAATGCCATTCCACGCATTCTGTATCTTCCAAGCTGAGCTTTAATATGAATATCGTCTATAACTTCAGGAGTGAAAATAGCATTATGCCCTAATAAACTTTTATTTCTTTTGCCTTCCTCATGCGCATGAACATCAGCTTTTCCACCAACACTACCGTTAGCTTTTTTTAATTTTTTTTCATTTTTTTTAGTTTTCTTTTTAGCCATTAGATAGCTCCTTTCTTTTCTGTAGGTTCTAAATTATCATAGTTCCAAAGTTTTTTCCCTGCGACTATTTTTGTCATTTTACTGACATCAAATTTTTCACCTATCTCTGCAACTTTTAATTTTCTTTTTAACCAGTCTTGATCACTGTCAGTAAGATCTGCTGGAACAGCATCACTACCAAAAGAACCAATCTTGCCACCAATAAATATTGTACCATCGTACATAGAGTCACCTAAATTTATTCCAACATCACCAAGAATAATTATTCTTCCTCTCTGCATCATAAAACCAGTAAATGCACCAGCATCACCACCAATAATAATAGTACCACCTTTCATGTCGATACCTGTTCTTGCACCAACACTTCCTTTGCAAATTAAGTCACCACCTCTTATAGCTGCACCAAAGCAAGATCCAGCATTTTTTTCTATAACAACCTTTCCAGCCATTAAGTTTTCTGCACAAGACCAACCAACTCTGCCATTAATTCTAACAGTAGGTCCATCACAAGATCCCATACCAAAATAACCTAAACTTCCTTCAAAAATTAAATTTAGCTTATTTAAAATACCAACACCCAAACTATGTTTTCCTTGAGGGTTTTTGATTACGATTGTTCCATAACCCTGGCTCATCAAGTTATCAATTTCTTTATTGGCCTCAGGAGCTGTCATATCTTTTACATCAAGGTCTGTTCTTTTATTAAAATCTACGTCGTAAGTACCAAAATAGTAAAAGTTTTCAGCTTCATCAGGATTAAAAAACTTTTGTTGAGTTCTACCTGTTAAAACCTCTGTATGCATACCCATTGACTGGGATTTTGTTTTTTTCTCTGTAGTCTTTAAATTTGCCATACTTTGACCTCCCCATCAAATGGATCATATGTATCTATCTCTTGTGGTAGAACTGATCGGATTGCTATTTCTTCTGAACCCATTGCTACTAAATCATCTGACTCGTAAAGAACCAAAGGTTTTGCTGCCATAGTATCTTTTGCCATTCCTAAAGAATCTTTTGTTGCAACAAAATATGTAAACACTCCATCAAGACCTGTTAATGAAGCTTTCATTCCCTCCTCAAGAGTAGCACCTTCCCTCATAGTTTGAGCTATATATACAGCAATCAATTCTGAATCACATTCTGACATAAATCTCATACCTTTATTCTCAAGCATTCTTCTATTATTCCAATAATTAGTTAATTGACCATTATGAACCACAGAAACATCACTAAAAGGATATCCCCAAAAAGGGTGAGCAGACTTAATATCAACCCCAGATTCTGTAGCCATTCTTGCATGACCAATTGCGTGAGTTCCAACTACTTTATCTAAACTGTATCTATCACAAACCATTTGGGCATTACCTAAATCTTTAATTACCTCTAAAGACTTTCCCATTGAAAGAATTTCAACTCCTGGAACACTCTCAATTTTCTGCGAAAACGCTAATAGATCTTTTACATCATAAGCAAGCTCATATCTTAAAGAGTAGGGTAGAACTCTTTCTTCTTTGACTATTTTAGCACCTAGTTCAGATAAATATTGATCAACAATTTTTTTTCTTTGATCATAAACAGAAACATCCTCCATTATTGATGAACTTCCTTCACCAACATTTTCTCCAACTTTAAAACGCATGATAAAATTTTTACCGTCCGTGTCCCCATACAAGGCATAACCTGTAGAATCTTCTCCTCTATGCTTTAATGCTTGAAGCATTCCCTGAAGTTCACTTCCTACGTTTGATGATTTTCCTCTATGTATTAATCCTGCTATTCCACACATATATTTCCCCTATTTCTATTAAAGATTATGGTAGACAGTCTAGATAAGTATCTAGGTCCCATTGAGTTGTTGCTCCTAAAAATTTTTCCCATTCATCATTTTTATACCAATGAAATACTTTATACATTTCATCTGGCATTGCTGATTTGATAACCTCATCTTCTGCTAAACGATTTAATGCTTCCCCTAGACTTAAAGGTAATTTTTTAACCTCTTTCCCAGCAGCTTGAGCTTCATACATACTTCTAGACTCTGGCTTTCCAGGGTCAATGTTATTTGTTAATCCATCATCAAAACATTTTAATAATCCAGAACCCATTAAGTATGGGTTATGCATTGAATCAACTGAACGATACTCAAATCTTCCTGGCGCAGAAACTCTTAATCCGCATGTTCTATTTTGATATCCCCAGTCAGCATAAACAGGAGCCCAAAAACCTGTATCCCATAATCTTCTATATGAATTAACAGTTGAAGATCCGATAGCAGTTAAGGCACCCAAATGTTTCATTACACCACCAATTGCTTTCAAGCCAACTTTACCCGGCAATTGAACATCTTTCGTGTCTGGCATAAATGTATTTGTTCCCCCCTCAACATAAGTGAAAACATGGTCCATTCCCGGTAACGATTTGTGAGATAACTTATTAACCACATCTTTTCCACCTGTCCATAAAGACATATTGGTATGACAACCACTTGCAGACACACCCATAAAAGGTTTAGTCATAAAACAAGCTATTAAATTAAACTCTCTAGCAACTTGGGCGCAAATTTGTCTGTAAGTTGATAATCTATCTGCATTTCTTAAAACATCATCATACATCCAGTTTAATTCTAATTGTCCTGGTGCATCTTCATGATCACCTTGAATCATATCAAAGCCCATAGCTCTAGCATACTCAAAAACTTTCATGAAAACTGGTCTTAATGACTCAAATTGATCTATATGATAACAATATGGTTTAGAAAAACCCTTACCTGTTGGTGAGCCATCTTCATTTTTAGTTAGCCACATCATTTCAGGCTCTGTTCCAACTCTTAATTGATATCCATGTTTCTTTTTAAATTCTTCAGCGTGAATTCTTAAATTTCCACGACAATCTGAAGTTAAGTGAGCGCCCGGATTTTCCCTCTCTTCTCTATTTCTAAAACAAGTAACAAATACTCTTGCTACCTTTTTATCCCAAGGAAGCTGACAAAAAGTTTCCGGATCAGGTATACCAACTAGCTCTTTTGCTTCAGGTCCATACCCAATATAATTACCATGACGATCTGTAAATAAGTTTGCTGTTGCACCATAAACTAACTGGAAACCTTTTTCACAAGTTCTTTCCCAGTGATCAGTAGGAATACCTTTACCAACAACTCTTCCAGTAACAGAAATAAATTGAAAAAATATATATTCAACACCTAACTCGTTAATCTTAGCTCTAACTTGTTTTACTAATTTATCTCTGCCAGGCTGCTTAACGTGTTTTTCTAAATCTGTCATTATCTCTCCCTCTAATGAATTTCTAATTTCACAAATCGTAACTGAAAAATTTATTAGTGTCTAGGCTTGAAGTTTAACTCCAAGGGAACGGGCTATTAGAAGTCGGATGAAGTTCACCCTTCTCGTAACGGTTGAATCTAAACGGTTTCAATAAATCACTTTCAGTTCCAAGAATTTCTTTTGCAACAAGCTCTCCAACACCAATCATTTTGTAACCATGGTTTGCATCTGCTATCATATAAACATTTTCTAAAAATCTATCAAAGATTGGAAAGTTATCTGGTGTCATACACCCAAGACCACCTGACGGACCTTTTCTATATAAATTTGATTTGCCTTCAAATCTTTTCTGACAATGCGCTAAAGCTGAACACCACATATCATTAAAGTCTTCTGTTGTTTGAAACTCAGGAGACTCGAGTCCATAAGGGTCAACATTCACTTTATCAAAATGTTTATCAACTATGTATGGAGATGTTCCACCTTGAACACCAAGCCCTTCAATATCTGGCTTATAATAAATTCCCCAAAGTTCTTCTGTAATTAATTTTTTAGTTTTATCTGAATATAGTGGTGCAGTTGAGTCGACATGCATCACAGGGGGTTGACCACCATCATTCATTCTTAAAAAATCTTTATCAACTCCAATAACACCTTCTTGTAGCATCCAATATTTCCACATATCTTCTTTATGAAATTTTCCATCTTGTCCTTTAATATTTGCAACTTTTGGAAGTTCTAACATATTCCAAAAATCCCTAACCCATGGACCAGCACCAACAACTACTTGTTCGCACTCAATAATTCCTTTGTCTGTTTCAACACCAGTAACAGCTTTACTATTGCTTCCTCTTTTGAATCCTGTAACCTTTACACCTTTAACTACATTCACTCCGTTCGTAACAGATTTACTTTCAAGAGCTTTTATGGAGTCTTTATTAAATGCATAGCCACCTTTTTTTTCATGAAGCACAGATGTTATGCCTTGAGCTTGCCAATCATCAAACATTCCCTTCATGTATTTAGTACATTCTTTTTCGCCTTCTATAAATTCTGATTCATATCCAATAGCTTTTTGTTGTTCATAAATTGAAGCAACATCTTCATGCATAACTTCTGGTGATATCTGTAAATATCCAACAGCGTTATATTTCCATGCCTTAGGGTCACTTTCCCATACAGAAACAGAGTGAGCCATTAACTCACGCATAGCTGGTTGAAAATAATTATTTCTTATGACGCCGCAAGCTATTCCACTTGCACCTGCTGCAGTATCTTTTTTTTCAAGAATAACAATGTCTCCAGGATTGTTATAAGTTTCTGAAAGTTTCCAAGCTGTGCTTAAGCCATGAATCCCGCCACCG
>JAOHCJ010000017.1 GCA_028095445.1 Candidatus Pelagibacter sp. | reverse complement strand
ATTAGGTATTTTAATTAAATTAAAGATAGTATTTGCTTTAAGAGGTGAGATACAAATGAATAATAGTAAAATAGCTTTAAATAACTTCATAAAAATAATTTAGAAGATATGCCAATTTAATAGAATGTGGTACATTTATTTATAAATGAAAAAAGATAAAAATAAAGACCCAATCCAACCTGTTAGTGGTACTAAAGTACCAAGATTTGCAGGACCATCAACATTTGCGAGATTACCAGAATTAAGAGATGTCAAAAACTGTGATGTTGCTATTGTTGGAATTCCATTTGATGCTGGCACTAGTTACAGACCTGGAGCTAGATTTGGACCAATGAGTATTAGACAAGCATCTAGACATTTAAGAACTAACTATCATCCAAGCTATGATGTTGAACCCTTTAAAGTACAACAAGTTGCTGATGCTGGTGACATCACTTGCAATCCATTTAGCATTGATGAGTCGATTAAACAAATAGAAGCTGGAGCAACTAATTTATTAAGTAAAGTTGGTGGTATAATTAGCTTGGGTGGAGACCATACAATTGCAGTACCTTTATTAAGAGCAATTAATAAAAAATGTAATGGGCCAGTCGCTCTAGTACATTTTGATGCACATTTAGATACTTGGGATACTTATTTTGGTGCCCCATATACACACGGAACTCCCTTTAGAAGAGCAAGAGAAGAGGGTTTATTTTTAGATGATGCTTCAATGCATGTTGGTATTAGAGGTCCACTCTATAGTAGAGATGATATTAAAAATGATGAAAGTTTTGGATTTAAGATAATTCATTGTGATGAATTTCAAACAGAAGGAACTGATAAAATAGCAGAAAGGATTAAAAAAAGAGTAGGTAACAATCCTCTATATTTATCGATAGATATTGATGTTTTAGACCCAGCCTTTGCCCCAGGAACAGGTACACCAGAAATTGCTGGTATGACTACAAGAGAGATGGTTAATGTTTTAAGAGGACTATCAGGTTTAAATCTTGTTTCTGCTGATGTGGTTGAAGTTTCACCTGCCTATGATCATGCTGAAGTTACTTCATTAGCTGCAGCAACAATTGTTTATGAATTAACAAATTTATTTGCAAAATCATAAAGAAAGGATAGTTTCTCAAAATGTTAGATAAGAAAAAATTTTATATCAATGGTAAGTGGGTTCTACCAAAAAAACCTAATGAGTTAAAAGTAATAGATCCTTCAACAGAAGAAGAATGTGCAGTTATATCTTTAGGTGGAATAGAAGATGTAAACGATGCGGTGAGTGCAGCAACAAAAGCTTTTGAAACTTGGGCTTTCTCTTCAAAAGAAGAAAGATTGAAATACCTAGAGGCTTTATATGATCTTTATAAAAAGAGATGGGCAGATATGGCTAAAGCTATATCCTTGGAAATGGGAGCACCAATTGATTTTTCAACTCAATTACAAGCTGGAACTGGAGCTAGTCATATCAAATCTTATATAAAAGTTTTAAAAGAATACACATTTGAAGCAAAGCTAGGAGAGCACGCTCTTAATAATAATATTTTGCATGAACCTAAAGGAGTTTGTGCATTAATTACTCCATGGAACTGGCCGATGAATCAAACTTGCTTAAAGGTAATACCAGCCATAGCAGCCGGATGTACAATGATACTAAAACCATCTGAGATAGCACCATTATCATCAATAATTTTAGCAGAAATGATTGATGAAATTAAACTACCAAAAGGTGTATTTAATTTAGTTAATGGAGATGGTGCTGTTACTGGAAATGCATTAACAAGTCACCCTGACGTCAACATGATTTCATTCACAGGATCAACTAGAGCAGGTGCTTTAATTTCTCAAAATGCAGCAAGTGATTTTAAGAGAGTAAGTCTCGAGCTTGGAGGGAAGGGAGCAAATATTATATTTAAAGATGCAGATGCAGAGGCTGTTGAAAGAGGAGCTTTAAGATGTTTCAGAAATACGGGTCAATCTTGCAATGCACCAACAAGAATGTTGGTTGAAAAATCTATTTATGATGAGACAGTTGAAAGAGTTAAAAACTTTGCTAACTCAATGAAAGTTGATGTTGCAACAAAAGAAGGTGATCATATCGGTCCTGTTGTGTCAAAAGCTCAATTTGATAAAATTCAATCTTTAATTCAAGTTGGAATTGATGAAGGTGCAAAATTAGTAGCAGGTGGTGTGGGTAAGCCAGAAGGTTTAGACAAAGGTTATTTTGTTAAACCTACTGCTTTTGCTGATGTTAATAATAAAATGCAAATTGCAAGGACTGAAATTTTTGGACCGGTTTTATCAATAATACCTTTTGAAACAGAAGAAGAAGCAATTTCAATTGCTAATGACACTCCTTATGGTTTGTTAAATTTTATACAAACTCAAGACCAAAAAAAAGCAAACCGTGTTGCAAGGAAACTTAGATCGGGAATGGTTGACATTAATGGAGCAGGCTTAGCTCCTGACGCTCCATTTGGTGGTTACAAACATTCTGGTATTGGTCGTGAAGCAGGTAAAATTGGTTTAGAAGAATATCTAGAAGTTAAAGCAGTAAGTGGTTGGAACGACTAACTTAATTAACTAGTGTTCATAATAGGTTTTTGCTAGCTAAATAAAGTATAGTTTAATTGATAAAATCTCTAAACCTACAGTTGTAAAAGTTTATTCTTTACATCAAGATCTTAATCCATAGTGTCGCAGTAAGTGTTGCCTTAACTATTAATGGTTAATAAAAGCAACAAAACAAATAAGGAGAAACAATATGGGTAGATCGTCAAAACTCTACAATTCAGATTTAGCTCCAACTCCAAGTAATAAAAAAAATTGGGGATGGTTCGAAATCTTTAACGTGTGGGCTAATGATGTTCAAAGTTTATTTGGTTATACTTTGGCAGCATCATTATTTTTAGCATCAGGACTGAATGGTTGGGCTGTATTTGCTGCATTAATTCTTGCAGGATTTTTTATAATGTGGCTTGTAAACCTCTCAGGCAAACCAAGTGTAAAACATGGAATTCCATATCCAGTATTTGCCCGTGTCAGTATGGGTGTATTTGGAGCAAACTTTCCAGCAATGGCCAGAGGTCTTGTTGCAATGTTTTGGTATGGAGCACAAACTTATGCAGCATCAACAGCTGTAGCACTTTTAATTACTGGAGTTACAGGAATGGAAGGTGAAGTTATGCTTCTTGGTATGACAGGTGTAATGTGGGTTTCATTTATATTTGTTTCAGCATTTCAAGTTTATTTATTTTGGCAAGGTGTAGATCTTATCAAAAAATTCTTAAACTTTGCTGGACCAGCAGTCTACGCAGTTATGATTTTTTTAATGATAGTTATTTGGGTCAAAGCTGGTGGAGGACTTTTTTCAGAAGTAGGAACTATATTTTCTGGAGGAGAACGTTCTGGAGGTTTTGAAGGTTTAGGAACAATGGGAGCTTTCATAGCAGTATTTTCAATTATGGTTGGATACTTTGCTGCAGTTGTAATTAACTTTGGTGATTTCGCTAGATTTGTTAAAAACGAAAATGAAATGAGAAAAGGTAACCTATGGGGCTTAGTAGGAAATGTAATCTTATTCTCTTTTATAACTCTAATGATCACTGGTGGAACAATTGCAATTTTTGGTGAGTATGTTTCAAGTCCAACAGAAATGGTTGCTAAAGTAGACAACTTAGGTTTAACAATTATTGCTGCATTTGCATTTTTTGCAGCAACTGTTGGAATCAATATGGTTGCAAACTTTATACCTCCTGCGTATGACTTAGCAAATTTAATACCAAGTAAAATTAATTTTAAAACTGGTGGATTAATCACAGCTGGTTTTGGATTTATTATTGGTGGTATGTGGGTTGCTGTTATTACTCAAATGGGGCTATTTCCATTTGTTAATACACTTGGGGCAATTCTTGCACCAGTATTTGGTATCATGATTGTTGATTACTACATTATCAAAAAAGAAAAATTAGATGTAGATGCATTATTTGATGCAAGCCCTAGCGGTAAGTATCATTACAATGGTGGTTTTAACCATAAGGGAATGTTAGCTTGGGTATTGTCAGGTTACATCGCTGTTGGTTCTGTTTGGCCAAACATCTTATTTCTAGGTTTAGATGATTTCTTTGCTAACCTTGGTGGTGGTGGTGGATATGCTTGGATAATTGGAGCATCTCTTGGTGCTGTAGTTCACTTAGCAATATCTAAAAGATAAGAAACAAAACTCTATAGTTAAAAAAAACTCGCCGCATTAGTGCGGCGGGTTTTAATATTTTAGGATCAAATCTTCCCCTTCTAAATTCTCAATAACAAGATTATCTCCAGAGCCTTTTCTATCTACGACTAAAAAGTTCATATTTTCTGTAGCTATAAGAGGAAAATGCCAAATTCCAGCATTATAATTAACTCCAACTCCCTTTGGAATAATAAAAGCTTCAACTTTATCTAAATCAGGCTTAGCACCTTTAGGTGCAACAAAAGCTAAAAACGTAGTTTCTTTCATTGGGATAAAAGCTTGGCTTCCAAGTGGATGTTTTTCCATCATATCGATCTTCATTGGAAAAGATCTTTTTAAAGCTGAAAAAATACTAATTATAGATTCTCCATTATCTTTCTTTGTATCCAGATTAGCTATCCCATCATATCGTTTTGCATAACCATCATTTATTTCTAAAGGTTTGATGTTAACTGTTGTGATCATATCACCAAACTTTTTAAAATTTTCTTTATTAATAGCCTTAGGCTCAATTACTAAGCTTTTCATATGTTTTTTCCATAAATTCTAAATCGGGATATTCCACCATCTGGAAAAATATTTATTTTTATAAAATTAATTTTATCTTTTTTCATTAAATTATTTTTAAAAATATGTATTTTATTAGATGATAGTTTTGCACCTTTTAATAAATATTTCCATTTGACTGAAGAATTTACAATTATTTTAGAGTTTTTTGACGTTGGTATGTATGCAGCCTGTAATGAACAATAGCTTGGAAAATTACCTTTAAAATGATGAGTGGATATTTCAATCTTATCAATTTCTTTTCCATCTAAAGAATTTAATATTAACCAATCAAATCCTTCACCACGCCTTCTTCTTGTTTCCCATCCGTCACCCATGTTTTTAGCCTTACCAGGCGCCAAAACATTTTCAGCTTTACCAAAGTGTTCATTATTGCAAGCAATCACAGATGCCCCATCTAGTAGTGATGCAAGATTTGTTTTTTTATTTTTTAGTTTATTAGATTTAGCAATTGAGCCAAATAATCTTAACCGAGCAACCCCACCATCAGGAAAAATATTAAATTTTATATGTGTAAAAATATTTTTATTATTTATACTATAAAAGTGATGGTTATTTGCTCGTATTTTTTTTTTAGTAAGTAATGATTTCCACCTTAATTGATTTATTTTATTTGAATTAGAGTTTGTTCCTTCAATAGAAATCATTGCTGGCTGGTTTCCATTAAAGTGTGATGTATCAACGTCAACTTTTTTAATAGAACCAGGTTTTCCTAATTTTAAAATTATATAGTCATGTCCTTTAGTTCTTTTTCTTCTAGACTCCCAACCGTCCATCCATTTACCATTTTTATCAAAAAGCCCCTCTTTAAAAACTGCTGGTAAAGGTTCAATAATTCTATTAGCTGAAGCAAAAAAGTCGTCAGTTTTAAATATAATTTTGGTGCCTAGCCTAGGTTGAGCTAAATCAATAAGACCATTTGTAAAAATAATTTTTTTTGACATTATTTAGAATAGTTTTTAATCCAGTGATTGGCTATATCAATTCTCTTACATATCCACACACCTTCATGTTTAAGAATATAATCTAGGAATTTCTTTAAAGATTGAATTCTACCAGGTTTTCCAACCAATCTGCAGTGTAATCCCACCGACATCATCTTTGGGTTTGTTTGCCCTTCCTCATATAAAGCATCAAAACTATCTTTTAAATAAGAAAAAAAATGATCACCTGTATTAAACCCTTGATTGGTTGCAAATCGCATATCGTTGTTATCTAACGTATAAGGAATAATTAATTGCTTTTTCTTATTTCTAGTTTCCCAATACGGCAAGTCATCACTATATGAGTCACTATCATATAAAAAACCACCATCTTCCATAATTAAGTCTCTAGTGTTGGGGCTACATCTACCTGCATACCAACCAGTAGGTCTTTTTCCAAAAATTTTTGTATGAGCTTTAATTGCAAGATTCATATGTTTTTTTTCTTCAGATTTTTTGATATTTTGATAATCAATCCATCTCCACCCATGAGATGCAATCTCATAATCAGCTTCCATTATAGCTTTACAAACTTCAGGGTTTTTCTCTAAAGCCATACCAACTCCAAAAACTGTTATAGGAATTTTCTTTTCCTGAAATAGTTTGTGCAACCTCCAAAATCCTGCTCTTGAACCATATTCATAAAGAGACTCCATATTTATATGTCTACCTTTTACAGGTTGGGCACCTATAATTTCTGATAAAAAAATTTCTGAGTTATTGTCACCATTTAGAACACAATTTTCAGCTCCTTCCTCGTAATTCAAAACTATTTGAACAGCTATATGTGCATTACCAGGCCATTTAATTTTTTTACCTTTGGAGCCATACCCAATCATATCTCTTGGATCTTTTTTAGACATAAAAAATTATAATTTACTTTGTATTGTTTAACAATTTATTAATTTGGAACAGAGTCTGCTTTGATGCCATCAAGTAAGTTTAAACATTTTTTAAGTTCGTCCAAAACAATGAACTCATCAATTTTATGAGCTTGATCAATTGATCCTGGACCACAGACAACTGTACTAATCCCAATTTCTTGAAATAAACCTGCTTCAGTTCCAAATGAAACAACTTGTCTAGAATTATCACCTGTTAGACTAGAAATCAGCTCACAAGCATCTGACTTATCTTCTCTATCAAACCCAATTATTTCCCCAATAATATTTTTTTCAATTGAGGAATTAGGAAAAACTTTTTTCATTTCAGGTAACAACACCTCGTTTGCATATTTGTCAATTTCTTGATTTAAAAATATGCCATCTTCTTTAACAACTGGTCGTGTTTCCCAGTTAACATGACATTTATCTGCTATTACATTGTGAGCAATACCACCAAACACACCACCAATAGAAAGGGTAGAGTGAGGTGGATCAAAAATAGAGTCTTTAGGTGCTCTACTTTTAAGTTTTTCTCTAAGCTCAATTAATTTATTTACATATCTTGATGCATATTCAACAGCACTTACACCTTTATGAGGCGCTGAACTATGTCCTGCCAAACCTTTAAAATAAGTTGTGTATTCATAGCATCCCTTGTGAGCATCAATAATTTTCATATTAGTTGGCTCACCAATAATACAAATACCATCTTTAATATCTCTTTTTTTTAATTCCTCTATGAGTATAGGCGCACCCTGGCACGCTGTTTCTTCATCAAATGTAAATGAAAAATGAATATCTCTATCTAAATTTGATTTTGAATAAATAGGTGCATAAGCTAAAGCACACGCAATAAAACCTTTCATATCACACGAACCTCTTCCGTATAATTTATCACCTTTAATAGTTGCGGTAAAAGGATCAGAACTCCAACCTTTTGAAACAGGAACAACATCTGTGTGGCCTGACAAAATAATTGGCTTCTTACTATTTGAATTTTTAGATTTTAGTGTGGCAAATAAATTTACTCTTTTTTTTTCATCATCATAGGTTCTAAAAGAAGTAGCACCTAACTTTTTTAAGATATCATCACAATAATCAATTAATGAGCTGTTATCTTCTCCTGAAATAGTTTTAAAAGCTATTAAGTCTGTTAAAATTTGAACTGAATTGTCATACAATAGCTTTGAATTATTTTCTGTACTCATATTTAACAACTATTATATATTAAATATATGAAAGAACAAATAACCTATGATATTTTTGATAAAGTAGATATTAGAGTTGGTACTGTGGTATCAGTTAAAAAAAATGAAAAAGCAAGAAAACCATCTTTAGTTATAGAAGTTGATTTTGGAAAAGAGATAGGTATCAAACAATCTTCTGCTCAAATTACCCATTATTACAATGAAGAAAAGTTGAAAGGTAAACAAGTTGTTGGTGTTTGTAATTTTGCAGAAAAAAATATAGCAGGAGTTGTTTCTCAAGTTCTCATTTTAGGATCAATTGATAAAGAAGGAAAGGTTATATTAGTTCATCCATCTCAAGAATCTGAGAATGGACTTCCAATAGCTTAGTTTCTTTATGCATCCTGAACTATTCTTATTGATTGGAATTTCTTTGTCTTTGGGTTTTACACCAGGACCAAATAATGCAGTAGCATCTTTTTCAGGTTTTAATTTTGGAATAAAAAAAACAATACCATCAATTTTAGGTGTTTGGTTAGGTTATACGGCCTTAGTTATTTTGGTCAACTTTGTATTGATATCAACTTTCTTGAAATATCCCACAATACAAGAAGTGATTAGACTATTAGGAACTTTTTTTTTATTATATTTAGCTTATAAAATTTCATTTTCTACACCAGCTAAAGAAGGTGAAAAAATCAACCCAGTAAGATTTATTGACACTTTTGTATTTCAATTCTTAAATCCTAAAGGTGTAATGGCAGCTATTACTTTAATATCAAATTTTGTAATAGAAGATGACTATATTAATAGTTCTTTAACAGTTATAGTGGTTTGCTCCTTAACAGCTTTGACAAGTATTACTACCTGGGCTTTTTTTGGTAAATTTTTGAGGAATTTTGCGACAAATAATAATTTTATTAAACGATTTAATTATGTTATGTCATTGCTACTTATCGTTTGTATAATAGGGTTCTACATCTAAACTAAATGAAACCAGGAAATAAAAATTCATATAACTGCTTAAGATCTATTAATATCAATAATAGTGAATACAAATATTATTCTTTATCAGAAGCTGAAAAAAATGGTTTAAGTGGAATTTCTAAACTTCCAAAATCACTTAAAGTTTTATTAGAGAATTTATTAAGACATGAAGATGATTTAACTGTTACTAAAAATCAAATAGAAGCAATTAAAGAGTGGTTAAAGACAAAAAAATCTTCTACAGAAATAGCATACAGGCCAGCAAGAGTTTTATTGCAAGATTACACAGGAATTCCAGCTGTTGCTGACCTTGCGGCTATGAGAGAGGCTGTTAAAGAAAAAGATAAAGACCCAAATACAATTAACCCATTATCGGCAGTTGACTTAGTTATTGATCACTCAGTTCAAGTTGATAAATCTGCAAATGCAAGCTCATTTGAAAAGAATGTAGATATTGAATTTCAAAGAAATGGTGAGAGATATTCATTTTTAAAATGGGGACAGCAAGCATTTAATAATTTTAGAATAGTTCCACCTGGAACAGGAATTTGTCACCAAGTTAATTTAGAATATTTATCAAAAGTAGTTTGGTCTGAAAAATATAAGGATGAAAATTATCTATTTCCAGACACTTTAGTTGGAACAGATAGTCATACTACTATGGTTAATGGTTTATCAGTTCTTGGTTGGGGTGTTGGTGGAATTGAAGCAGAAGCTGGAATGTTAGGTCAACCAGTTTCAATGTTAATACCAGAAGTAATTGGATTTGAAGTAACTAATAAAATGCCCGAAGGTACAACTGCTACAGATTTAGTATTAACGGTAGTAAAAATGCTGAGAGACAAAGGTGTTGTAGGAAAATTTGTTGAGTTTTATGGAAAAGGTTTAAAAAATTTAACTCTTGCTGATAGAGCAACGATTGCAAATATGGCTCCAGAATATGGAGCGACTTGTGGATATTTTCCAATTGATGACGAAACATTAAAATATTTAAAATTTTCTGGAAGAGACAAAAATACAGTAAATATTGTTGAAAAATATGCAAAAGAACAGGGTTTATGGGCTAGTGATGAAATTGAATTTACTGACACATTATCATTAAACATGTCTACGATCGTTCCAACAATCTCAGGACCAAAAAGACCTCAAGACAAAGTTTTGTTAACAGATTCCTCTACAGATTTTAAAAAAGTATTTGAAGATGCAACTAAAAGAAAAGAAAAAAGTATTTCAAAAGTTTCAGGTACTAGCTATGAAATTAAAGATGGCTCAATATTAATTGCAGCAATCACTTCATGCACTAATACATCAAATCCAAATGTTCTAATTGGAGCTGGGTTGTTAGCAAAAAAAGCTGTTGAACTTGGTTTAGAAACTAAACCATGGGTAAAAACCTCATTAGCTCCAGGATCACAAGTAGTAACTGATTATTTAGCAAAAGCTGGATTAAATATATTTTTAGATAAGCTAGGTTTTAACTTAGTAGGATATGGCTGTACCACTTGTATTGGAAATTCAGGACCTTTGCCAGAGGAAATTGTTAAAGCTATTGAAAAAGAAAATATATACGCAGTATCTGTATTGTCAGGCAATCGAAATTTTGAAGGAAGAATATCTCCCCATATTAAAGCAAATTATCTAGCTTCACCTCCACTTGTAGTGGCATATGCTCTTGCAGGTCACATGGAATTTGATTTATACAATGAACCATTAGGCAAAAGTAAAGAAGGTAAAGACATTTTTTTAAAAGATATTTGGCCATCAAATAAAGAGATAGAGGATACTTTAAGAGATGCTCTTAATGCAGAAATGTTTATTAAAAGATACTCAAATGTTTCAGAAGGCCCTAAGCAATGGCAAGCAATTAAAACTGAAAATACAAGCATTTATAATTGGGACTCAGGATCAACATATGTAAAAAAACCACCGTTCTTTGAAAACTTATCTGATAAACCTGAAGGCTTTAAAAGTATTAAAGACGCAAGACCACTTTTAATTCTAGGAGACATGGTGACAACAGATCATATTTCTCCAGCTGGAAACATTGAAAAAGAAAGCCCTACTGGAGAATATTTTATGGAACATCAAATACTGCCTAAAGATTATAACTCTTATGGTTCTCGAAGGGGAAATCATGAAGTTATGATGCGAGGAACATTTGCAAACATTAGAATAAAAAATGAGATGGCACCTGGCACAGAAGGTGGTTTTACAAAATTATACCCAGAAGGTAAAGTAATGCCAGTTTATAGTGCCGTAGAAGAGTATAAAAAAAGAGGAACAGATTTAGTAGTAATTGGTGGAAAAGAATATGGCACTGGATCATCTAGAGATTGGGCCGCCAAAGGAACAAAATTACTAGGTGTAAAAGTTGTAATAGCAGAAAGTTTTGAAAGAATTCATAGGTCAAATTTAATTGGGATGGGTGTATTACCTCTTCAATTTACTGAAGGAAGTAATAGAACAAATCTAAATTTAATTGGTTCAGAGTTAATTACAATTATTGATATTCAAGGGGGTGTTAATCCATCTGACCATGTGCAAGTAGAAATAAAATATACGTCTGGAGATATAAAAAAAATCAAAACGCTTTGCAGAATTGATACGAAAAATGAATTAGAATATTATAAAAATGGTGGTATTCTGCAATATGTACTAAGGAACATGATTTAGCTATGGATGAAGAAATTAATATAATAGACACAACAACCAGAAATGAAAAAATCAAACATTTTTTTATACAAAATAAAAAAACTATAATATCGATATCAACTTTTTTAATATTAATTATACTCAGTATTTATTCTTACAAAATATATAAAGATAGTAATTTAACAAAGTTAGCAAATAAATATAATAGCACAATAATTGAATATGAAAGTGGTGATAAATTAAATGTTATTTCTTCGATGAAAGAAATAATAAAAAATAAAAACGGCACTTATTCACCTCTAGCACTATATTTTTTAATAGATAATAATCTGATAGAAAACAAAAATGAAGTTAATGACTTATTTAATATTTTAGTTGAAAAAACAAATTTAGAAAAAAGAAATTAAAAATTTAATTATTTATAAAAAAGCACTTTATAATTCTGACCTAATAACAGCTGATCAGCTGATCATAATATTAAATCCAATAATTAATTCAGAAAGTATATGGAAATCTCACGCATTATATCTATTGGCCGAATATTTTTATTCAAAAAATGAAAAACAAAAAGCCAAAGAATTTTTTGAAAAAATTTTAACATTAAAAAATAGTAATAATGAAATAAAATTAGAATCTCAAAAAAGAATTAATAGAGACTTTAGTGAATAATATCTTTAAAATAATATTAGTATTTTTAATTTTTTCCAATTGTTCTTTTAGTAAAAACTCCAAGTTTTGGAATCAAGAAAAGTTAGATAAAGAGACAATATTAAAAACTGAAAGCATCAATCAGAAAGAAAATCTTTTAGATTTAGAAATAAATCCTTCTTTAAAGATTAACTTATATTCAAAAGTAGTAAGCAGAAGCTTTATAAATACCAATAGTAATAATGATGGGAGAATTAATTTTGAAGGTAAATTTACAAATAA
>JAOHCJ010000016.1 GCA_028095445.1 Candidatus Pelagibacter sp. | reverse complement strand
AACCAAAATTTTTTGCAACATAGCTTTTGCCAGACCCAATATCTCCTAAAATTCCAATTCTAATCATTTTCCAGTAATTGAAGAACTTTTTTATTAACAGATGGCATCAGTCCTGCTGACACATTAGGAGCTATTGTCCATAATCTAAAAGCTTCTTGAGCTTGATAAACAAACATCATTTGCCCGTTCTCAATCTGATGGCCACGTTTTTCAGCCTCCAAAAGAAAACTTGTTTTTTTAGGATTATAAATAACGTCATAAAAAAACTTCTCTGATCCTATTTGATCATAATTTATTGGTATTATATCATTTTCTTTAAGACCTAAGCTTGTAGTATTTATAATCATATCAAAATTTTTAATATTTCCCCATTCCACAAGCTCTAATTGAGGAAATGATTTTTTTAAATTTTCAGCTTTTTCTTTAGTTCTATTGCTCAACATAATAGTGGAAGGTTCCATTTCCTCTAAAGCATAAATGATTGAAGGCGTTACTCCTCCAGCGCCTAAGATTAAAATTTTTTTTCCTTTTACATTGTATTTAATGTGCTCTAATGAAAGTTTAAATCCTAAAAAATCTGTATTTCTACCTACTATTTTATTTGGACCAGTTACATTGTTTTTTTTTATGTAAATTGTATTTACTGATTGAGTTTTTTCTGGAATCTCTATTTTGTCTAAAAAAGGTATAACTGATTTTTTAAAAGGAACAGTGACATTAATACCTTCTATTTTACCATTTCGCATTTCTGAAATTACTCCCTCTATATCACTTTCTTTAACTAGCTTTTTTTCATAGATAGCTTTGATATTATTTTCCTTAAACCAATAATTATGTAATCTAGGGGACAACGAGTGATCAATTGGATTTCCTATAACTAAATATTTTTTCATTTATAATTATTTAAATACTCCTTGATTTTTTTAACTGGTAAGCCCATTATAGTATCTTCATCTCCTTCTATCCTAGAAAATAAAGACCTACCCTCTCCCTCAATTTGATAAACATTATAAGAATATAATGCTTCATCGCTTATTTTATCTAAATAATTTTTAAGCTTTTCTTCACTCATTTGCTTCATTGTCAACGAGGCTTTATCTGTATAATTCCAAATCATCAATCCATTCTTGGATATACAAACTGAGCTGATTAGTTGATGCGTTTGTCCATTTAAATTTTGTAGTATTCTTAAAGCTTCACTTCTATTGATTGGCTTTGAAATTATTTTACCTTTTAAGTCTATGACACTATCAGCTCCTAATACTAATTGGTCTTTTATTTTCTGGCTTACTTTGTTTGCCTTTATCTCAGCAAGGTTTTTAGAAATAATTTCTGGTGTTGCTTTTTCTTTTAACAAGCTTTCTTTGATGTTGTCCTCATCTACATTTGAAAATTCCACTACACAATTAATTTGATTTTCATCTAGAATTTTTTTTCTAACTTTGCTTTTGGAAGCAAGTATTATTTTTTTAAACATTACTTTTATAAATCTCGTGTATTTTAATTATCGAAGCCGCTACTTCTTCAACCGATTTTCTTGTAACATCAATGGTTGGCCATTTGTATTTTAAAAAAGTTTTTTTTGCATTTTCTACTTCCTTTTTTATTTTTTCAATATCTGTGTAACTTGTGTTTTCTCTCTCTTTAAGGGTCATCATTCTATTTTTTCTTATATCGACTAATCTTTCGGCTTCTGTGGTTAGGCCAATTACACAGGTCATTTTTGGATCTTCTTTTAGTTTTTGTGGAATTGAGTTTTCATTAATTAGTGGTATGTTTGATGTTTTAAATCCCTTGTTGGCTAAGTAAATTGATGTTGGTGTTTTACTTGTTCTGCTAACTCCTAACAAAATTAAATCTGACTTATCTAATTCTTCTACAAGATTTCCATCATCATGATTCATAGTAAATTGAATGGCTTCGATTCTTTCATAATATTCTTCGTTTAAAGCGTGTTGTCCACTTGGTAAGTGTGAGGCTTGTTGATTTAATAATTTTGAAAAGCTAAGTATTAAATTTCCTAGTACTCCAAAGCATGGTATTTTTTTGTCATCACTACTATTTGCCAAAAATTTCGCAAGGCCATTATCAACAATGGTATATAAAATTATTGAGTTCTTATTTTTTTTTGCTTCCTCAAGAATTTTTATAACTTGATTTTTGGTCCTAGTAAAAAAATAAGATTTTACATCGTATTCAATATTCTTAAATTGAGCTTTAATTGCTAAAAAAACTCTATCAAGTGTTTCACCTGTAGAGTCCGAAATTAAATATATTTGATATGTATTGTTCATGAATAAAATGTTAACAATTAAGTATTATTCTTACCATTTTTTATAATTCTAATGCTTCTTATTTTTCATTGTAAAACCTTGTTTTTTTAAACAAAAATAAACATGTGAATCAATAATATACATTTTACCTAACAATTTTAAATAGAGCTTCAATTTAAACAATATACTTTGAATTTACGAAATATTAATTGTTAACAAATAGTGTATAAATAATGAAAAACTATTAATTACCGTTATTCACATACTATATAACTAATACTATAATTAAATATTTACTTATTATTATGACACCTATTTATGAAACAATAATAAATAAAAATACAACTAATAAGCCAATATGGTTAATGAGACAAGCAGGAAGATATCTCCCGGAGTTTAGAAATATTAGAAAATTAAATCCAAATTTTATTGATCTCTGTCTTAATGAAAATTTATCATCAGAGATAACCCTCCAACCACTAAAAAGATTTCAATTAGATGCCGCTATAATTTTTTCAGATATTTTAATGTTACCGTACGGATTAAATCAAAAAGTTGAGTTTAAAAAAAATTTAGGCCCTCAATTAGGTTCTTTAAATTTAGAAGTAATTTCTAAGATTGATGAAATAGACTTTTTACAAAAATTATACCCAGTATACAAATCATTAAAAAAAGTAAGTGAAAATAATTTAGTTAAAAATAAAGACATAATAGGATTTGTTGGTGCACCTTGGACACTATTAGTTTATATGATAAATAAAAATTCTCCAAAAAAAATTTTGATTAAAGATTTCTTTAAAGATGAATATTTAATTAATAGACTTTTAATTATTTTAGAAAAATTTTTAAAAGTACATATTGATAACCAAATTAAAAATGGAGCATCCATTATTCAGATTTTTGATAGTTGGGCAGGATTACTTGAGGAAAAAGATCTACCAAACTATGTTTATATTCCAACTCTAAATTTGGTAAATTATGTGAAATCACTAAAAATCCCAGTTATTTGTTTTCCAAGAGGTATAAAAAATTACAAGAATTTTTGTGATATTGTAAAACCTGATGTTATTAATATTGATTATGATGTGAGCCCTACATCAATATGTAAGGAAATAAAAATACCAGTCCAGGGTGGGCTAGATCCAAAGACACTATTAACTGACAAAGAAAATTTAAAAAAAGAGACAAAAAGATATCTAGATATATTTAAAAATCATCCATATATCTTTAATTTAGGACATGGAGTTTTACCTGAAACCGATCCAAATATGGTTGATTACTTAGTTAAAACTGTAAAAGATTATTAAATGAAAAAAGCAATTATATTATTTAATTTGGGAGGACCAGATAAATTGGAAAATGTAAAACCTTTTTTGTTTAATTTATTTAATGATCCAGCAATTTTAAACTTACCCACCATTTTAAGATATCCACTTGCGAAATTGATTTCTTATAGAAGAGCACCAATTGCAAAAAAAATTTATAAAGAGCTGGGGGGAGCTTCACCGATCTTAGAGCTTACAAAAAATCAATCATCAGCGCTTGAAAAAAAACTTAATCAACACAAAAAAAATGATGTATATAAATGTTTTGTGGTTATGAGGTGCTGGAACCCAAGAGCACAAGATGTAATTAAAGAGGTCCAATCATTTAGTCCAGATGAAATAATTTTATTACCTCTTTATCCACAGTACTCTGCTGCAACATCTGGGTCTTCAATTAAAGAATGGAAGAGTATCTGTAAAAAAAATAATTATAACATTAAGACAAGCACAATCTGCTGTTATCCAACTGATATTAATTTTATTAATGCGCATACTGAAGAAATAAAAAAAAAAATTAAAGGACTCACAAATTATAAATTAATCTTTTCTGCACACGGTTTGCCAGAAAAGAATATTAAAAAAGGTGATCCCTATCAATGGCAAGTTGAACAATCAGTAAAAAAAATAGTTGAAAATTTAGATATTAATAATCTAGACTGGGTTTTGAGCTATCAAAGTAGAGTTGGCCCTTTAAAATGGATTGGTCCTTCAACTGAAGATATAATAATTGAAAACTCAAAAATAGAAAAACACATAGTTTTGGTTCCCATAGCATTTGTGTCTGAGCATTCCGAAACTCTAGTTGAATTAGATATAGAATATAAACAACTAGCAATTGTAAACGGCTGTAAACAATATACAAGAGTTCCAGCACTCGGCACAAATGAAGATTTTATCAAAGCCATGTTTGAATTAATAATTAAAAAGAATGAGTATAAATTTAATCAAGATCTTCATCCGCCTAAAAATCAATGTCCATCAAATTTTAAAAAATGTCCATGTTTAAATTATGAATAGCTATTTATTATTAAAAAGTTTGCATTTGATTGCTGTTATTTCTTGGATGGCTGGACTTTTATATTTACCTAGAATTTTCGTTTATCATACCGAAAATTCAAAAGAAAAAATTATTTCTCATGTATTTAAGACTATGGAAAAAAAATTATACTTTTATATTATGATGCCCGCTATGGCTCTAGCCTGGATATTTGGATTAATCTTAATTTCCAACTTAGGTTTTGAGGTTCTTTCTACATTATGGATTAAGTTAAAATTATTTTTAGTTTTTTTGTTAACCGGCTATCATTTTTATTTAGCTAAACTTCTTGAAGATTTTAGGCTTGATCAAAATACCAAATCATCAAAATTTTTTAGAATAATTAATGAAGTACCAACAATATTGCTTATTTTGATCATTTTTATTGTTGTTTTTAAACCGATATAAGCTTGAAATAATCAGAAGAGTATATATATTTAATCTATCTTTAAAACCTCTAACACAATCCAATCTCATGAATATTCAAGAATTAAAATTAAAATCATCTGAACAGTTAATTACGCAGGCTGAAGAGCTGGGCATAGAAAATGCTAGCACATTAAGAAAACAAGAAATTTTATTTGCTATTTTAAAAAAGGTTGCTGAAAAAGAGGAAATAACAGGTGCTGGTGTTTTGCAGTTACTTCAAGATGGATTTGGTTTCTTAAGAGCAATGGAATCAAATTATTTACCTGGACCAGATGATATTTATGTTAGTCCAAGTCAAATTAGAAAATTTGGTTTAAGAACAGGAGATACAGTAGAAGGACCGGTTAGAGCCCCAAAAGAAGGTGAAAGATATTTTGCACTATTACAAGTTAGCAAAATAAATTTTGAAGAACCAGAAAAAGCTAGACATAAAATTGCTTTTGATAACTTAACTCCATTATATCCTAACAAACAATTAGTAATGGAAGTAGAAACAACAAAAATAGAAAAAAAACCTGATTTAACTCCAAGACTAATAGACCTTGTTAGTCCAATCGGAAAAGGACAAAGGTCTATTATTATCTCACCTCCAAAAGCTGGAAAGACGATGATTTTGCAAAGCATAGCAAACTCTATAGCAAAAAATTATCCAGAGTGTTATTTGATGGTTTTACTAATCGATGAAAGACCCGAAGAAGTGACGGACATGCAAAGAACAGTAAAAGGAGAAGTTATTAGTTCTACATTTGATGAGCCAGCATCGAGACATGTTGCAGTTGCTGAAATGGTTATAGAAAAAGCAAAGAGATTAACCGAACATAAAAAAGATGTAATTATACTTTTAGACTCAATTACTAGGTTAGGCAGAGCTTATAATGCAGTAATTCCAAGTTCAGGAAAAGTTTTAACTGGAGGTGTCGACGCAAACGCATTACAAAGACCAAAAAGATTTTTTGGTGCAGCAAGAAATATTGAAGAGGGAGGATCTTTAACAATTATCTCAACAGCTTTGATAGATACTGGTAGTAGAATGGATGAAGTTATTTTTGAAGAATTTAAAGGAACAGGTAATAGCGAAACTATTCTTGATAGAAAAATTGCAGAAAAAAGAATTTACCCAGCTATAGATATAACCAAATCTGGAACTAGAAGAGAAGAACTATTGTTTAACAAAGACGATCTTCAAAAAATGAATGTACTACGAAGAATTATTGCACCAATGGGTACGATGGATGCAATTGAATTTATAAACTCAAAACTTAAAGAAACTAAAAGCAATTCTGATTTCTTTAATTCAATGAATAAACCAGTATAAAATTACTAATTGCATTTAAAATCAATTGATTGTTAAATAAAGTTTAATTCTTTATGACTATTTATGCTTTATCATCTGGCCCAGGTATTTCTGGTGTTGCTATTATAAGAGTGTCTGGCCCAGAAACAAAAAAAGCAATCAAATTATTGACTAACCAAAAGTTACCGAAGCCAAGATTGGCTACCCTTAGAAAGATAAATAAAATCAACACTTCTGAGCTAATAGATGAGGGTATAATTTTATGGTTTCCTGGGCCTCACAGCTACACTGGTGAAGATATGGCTGAATTTCATACACATGGTGGAAAAGCAGTGGTAGACGCTCTACACGATTCTCTGTCACAAGTTGGTAATTGTAGACTTGCTGAACCAGGGGAATTCACAAAGCTAGCTTTTCAAAATGGAAAAATAAATTTACTTAAAGCAGAAAGTATTGCTGATTTGATTTCTTCTGAAACCGAAATTCAAAGACAACAAGCAATAAAAATTATGAATGGAAGATCTGCAGATAAATTTAACGATCTAAGAGAAAAACTTTTAAAAATAACTTCACACATTGAAGCTAAAATTGATTTTCCAGACGAAGATTTGCCAGAGAGTATTTTAATTAATATCAAAAAAACCTCGGGCAAAGTTCTATCTGATATTAAAAATATTTTAGAAGATCAAAAAGTGGGAGAAAGAATAAGAGAAGGTTTTAAGATTGCAATTGTAGGACCAGCTAATGCTGGAAAATCTAGTTTATTAAATCTTCTTTCGAATAGAGATGTTGCAATAGTTTCTGAAATAGCAGGAACAACAAGAGACGTTATAGAAACACATTTGAATATAGATGGTTATCCTGTTGTCGTTTCAGACACAGCAGGAATAACTGAGTCTAAAAACGAAATAGAAAAAAAGGGTATAAAATTAGCTCTTAAAAAGGCTGTGGATGCAGACTTAAAATTAATAGTTTTAGATGCTAAAAACCCTAATTTTAAAGGTATTTTGAAGGATTTAATGGACAATAACGCAATATTAGTCATTAATAAATCTGATATTTTAGACAAAGATCTTAGACCAGAGTTAAAGCAACTTGATCATGTTTTAATTTCAGTAAAAAAGAATTTAAATTTAGATTCTTTAATTTTTAAAATTAAAAATAAGTTAAAAAATAAATTTATTACTAATCAAAATATTTTAATCACTCGAACAAGACATAGGGAACATCTTGAAAAATGCTCTCAATATTTAATGAGTTTTGAACAAAAAAATAAAACTGAAGATTTTGACAAAGCAGCTGAAGATCTTCGCTTAGCTATTAGACACTTGGGCAAGATTGTTGGAAAAGTAGATGTTGAAGAAATACTTGGAAGTATGTTTAATGATTTTTGTATTGGAAAATAATTAACACTATAAAAAAATATTTTTGCTTAAATATGCAAGCATTATCAACAAATTTTAATTTTAAAAAAAAATAGTGTTTTGCTGTATTTTACCCTCATTTTGAACAGTTATTGTTGATAAATATAGCTTATTCGTAATAAATTTAGCTTTTTTTATTGAATTTGTTACACAAGATATTATTTTTAATCTCTACTCGAACCTTGTAAAATTTTTTATCAGTTATAAATTTAAGTTATGAAAAATGATTTATCATTCGATGTAGTTATAATTGGTGGTGGCCATGCAGGTTGTGAGGCCGCAGCTGCTTCTGCACGTCTTGGCGTTAACACCGCCCTATTCACACATAAGATAGAAACAATCGGTGAGATGTCATGTAACCCAGCTATAGGAGGGCTTGGTAAAGGACATCTAGTTCGTGAAATAGATGCTTTAGATGGGGTAATGGGAACAGTAGCAGACAAGTCAGGAATCCAATTTAGGCTATTAAATAGAAGTAGAGGCCCTGCTGTGCAAGGACCACGAACGCAATCTGATCGTTTTTTATATCGTAAATATATGCAAGAAATACTTGTAAACTATTGTAATTTAACGATTTTTTCTGACTCCGTTATTAAATTTAATTTTATAAAAAATAAGATAAGTGGATTTGAAACTATGTCAGGTAGGTTAGTTACCTGTAATAAACTAATATTGACAACAGGCACTTTTTTGAATGGTTTGATACATATTGGTGATGAGAAAATGCCAGCAGGTAGGTTCGATGAAAAACCCTCAACAGGTTTAAGTGAACAATTAGAAAAATATAAATTTAAAATTGGAAGACTTAAGACAGGTACGCCTCCTAGACTAGACTCAAGGACAATTAAATTTGAAAATTTAGAAAAGCAATTTGCTGATGAGGATCCTTATTTCTTTTCCTTTTTAACTAAAAAAAATTTAAACAAACAAGTTTCGTGTAGGATGACTTACACTAATGAAAAAGTTCATAAAATAATTCAAAAGAATTTAGATCGTAGCGCAATCTACTCTGGTAGTATAAAGGGTATTGGCCCAAGATATTGTCCATCAATAGAAGATAAAATAGTAAAATTTGCTGATAAAGACCGTCACCAAATATTTTTAGAACCAGAAGGATTAAATGATCATACAATATACCCAAATGGGATATCCACATCTTTACCATTTGAAGTTCAGCAGGAAATATGTAATAATATCAAGGGTTTAGAAAATGTTAGGATTATTAGACCTGGTTATGCCATTGAATATGACTATGTTGACCCAAGAGAATTATTTTTAACTTTAGAAAGTAAAAAAATAAAAAATCTTTATCTGGCTGGGCAAATTAATGGAACTACTGGCTACGAAGAGGCGGCAGCACAGGGTTTGATAGCAGGCATAAATGCAGCGCTATCTCTTAAAAAACAAGAACCTTTTATTTTGGATAGGTCCGATGCCTATATTGGGGTTATGATCGATGATTTAGTAACAAAAGGAGTTGCTGAACCATATAGAATGTTTACCTCTAGAGCAGAATATAGGTTAAGTTTAAGAGCAGACAACGCAGACCAAAGATTAACTCAAAAGGGTATAGATATTGGATTAGTATCAAAATTTAGAAGGAATATATTTGAGGATAAAAGAAGCAAAATATCTAAAATATCTACGATAATGTCAAAATCTTACATTTCCCCGTCTAAAGTTTCAGATTTTAACATAAAAATAGCAAAAGATGGTGTTCTAAGGAAATCTATTGAGATATTAACTCATGAGGATGTTAATATGGAAAAAATTAGAAATATTTGGCCAGATATACCGTATTTCGGTGATAAAATTGACCAGCAAATAGAAATAAATGCCCATTATAGAGGTTATTTAAAAAAACAAAAAGCAGATATTTTGGCTTTTAAAAGAGATGAAAATTTGATTATACCTGATAAAGTTAATTATGATGAGCTCTCAGGTTTGTCCAACGAGGTGAAAGCTAAATTTAAACAAATTAAGCCCAAAACAATGGGCCAAGCGCTTAGAATAGATGGAATAACTCCTGCTGCAGTATATATTTTGTTGTCACATGTTAAAAGAAAGTCTATTAAGCAAATAGCTTAATGGATGAATTATATAAAAAATACCCCCTAATTAATCAGCTAAATGTTTCACGTGAAACGTGTTTAGACTTTGAAAAATATACATCTATGATAATAGAAAAAAATAAAGAAATTAATATAATTAGCAAAGAAACAGCAATAAAAGAGACAATTAGGCATAGACACATTATGGATTCAGCACAAACCATTGATTTCATTGATTTTAATAAAGATACAACCTCTGATTTAGGAACAGGTGGTGGCTTTCCAGGCATCGTATTAGCAATAATAGTTAAGAATTTAAAAAAGAATATGAAAATTAATTTATATGAGAAAAGTCATCATAAGAGTTCTTTTTTAAGAGAGGTATCAAGAAAACTCAATTTGGATACAAATATTATTCAAAAAGATATTTTTAATGAAAAAGAATTAAATTCAGGAACTATAGTGTCAAGAGCTTTTAAGCCATTGCCAGTGGTTTTAAAACTAGTTTACAATAATTTTAAAAGTTACGAAAATTTGATTGTATTTATGGGAAGTAGTGGAAAAAAAGTTTTAGAAGAAACCTTAACTGAATGGAATTTTGATTTTAAAAAAAAAAAGAGCATTACAAATGAAGATTCATTTTTATTAAATATAAAAAATATAAAAAAAAAAAATTAGAAACAAAAATGCAAATTGTATCAGTTATAAATCAAAAAGGTGGGGTGGGCAAAACAACAACTGTAATTAATCTAGCAGCAGGATTAACCAACCAAGAAAAAAAAATTTTAGTAATTGATCTTGATCCTCAAGGCAATGCAACGACTGGACTCGGATTATCAAATTTAGAGGACTCTAGTGAAACTATATATGGAGTATTAAATGGTACCAAATCAATATCAGAAGTAATAAAAAAAACTAATTTTAAAAACCTTGATATTGTGACTTCAAATGTAGATTTGTCAGGGTTAGAGGTTGAAACAGCAGGCGACAACGATAGAGCCTTTTTATTAAAGACTAAATTAGCCGCATATTTAAGCAATTCTGGAGCAATATATGATTATATTCTCATTGACTGTCCTCCATCACTTAGCTTATTGACTATAATGGCATTAGTGTCATCAAATTCTCTTCTGGTACCATTACAGACGGAATTTTTTGCATTAGAGGGGTTAACTCAATTAATTAAAACGATTGAAAGGGTAAAAGTCAATTTAAATCCTGATCTGAAAATAAGAGGTATTCTTTTAACCATGTATGACAAAAGAAATAAACTTTCATCTCAAGTAGAAAAAGAAGCAAGAGACTATTTTAATGAAAAAGTTTATGTAACAGTCATACCTCGAAACGTTAGACTATCAGAAGCACCTTCACACGGAATGCCAGTATTAATATATGATAAATCATGTCCAGGTAGTAAATCATATTTTAATTTTACAGATGAATTTATCAACCAAGAAAAAAAAGTAGGAAGTGCAGCTTAATGGATTCTAATAAAATTAAAAAGGGATTGGGTAGAGGCTTATCATCTTTGATAGGTGAAGATAAATCAGAGGTCAATCTTAATAAATTATCGATAACAGATTTAATACCAAACAAATTTCAGCCGAGAAAAATTTTTGATGAAGAAAGTTTAGAGGATCTTAAAAACTCAATAAAAGAAAGAGGGATTATTCAGCCAATAATTGTAAGAAAATCCTCAGATGATAAATCTAAGCATGAAATAATTGCTGGTGAAAGAAGATGGATTGCAGCACAAAGGGCAGGGCTGCATAATGTACCAGTAGTTATAACTCAAGCTGATGATCTAAAATCTTTAGAATTTGCAATTGTTGAAAACGTTCAGAGAAGCGATTTGAACCCAATAGAAGAAGCTCAAGGCTATCAAAGTTTAATTAATGACTTTTCTTATGACCATGAAAAAGTAGCTAAATTTATAGGAAAAAGTAGAAGCCACGTTTCTAATTGTTTAAGACTATTAACATTACCAGAGGAAGTTTTGAGATTAATTGAACAAAAAAAAATATCTACTGGACATGCAAAAATTCTAGTTGGCTTAAATAATGCAATTTTAATTGCTCAGAAGATTATAGATAAAAATCTTTCAGTAAGACAAGCAGAAAATTTTGTTAAAATTTTTAAAATAAATAAACAATCTTTTAAATATTCAAAAGACTCGAATATAAGATCTTTAGAGAATTTAATTATAGATAAAATTGGGTTAAATGTTTCAATTAATAATAAAAGAAATAATACAGGTACTATTCAGCTTGAATATAAAGACCTTGATCAATTAAATAAAATTATAGATATTATTAAAAACAATTATTAGACATCAGCCTGCTCAATTATAAAATCTGATAAAATATTTATTGAATTAGATGCATTTTTTTTTATCAGAAGCTCAATATCATTAATCCTATAAATTAAATTATTTACAGATTTTAGTGACCATTTTTGAATTTGTTGTTTAACAATATCCTTATCTTTCCAAAAAATTGGTGGTTTTATTGAAGAAATTACAATATCTATATTTTTTTTATCTTCTAATTCTCTACAAAGCTTCATGAGCCTTTTTGCTTTAGACAAAAATGTTCTTATAACAATAATAGCATCTTCAACAGAATAATTATTCTCATTTAAAATCTTTACAGTTTTTTTCTTATTTTTTGCTAAACAATTATCTATTAGTTCAGAGACGTTATAATTTTCAGCTAAATTTGTAAGTTTTAAAATATCCTCAATTGTAATATTTTTTCGAGTATTTAAAAAATTTTCTATTTTATTTAGTTCACCTTCAAGATTTTTCCTATCACCTCTTGATCGATCTATTAATATGTTAATTGTTTGTGTTGAGATCATTATTTTTCTCTCTCTAAAAAACTTACTAGCTATAGATAATAATGTTTGATTATTGTCTGGATAAAAAGGAACACAAGATAAATTTTTACTTTTTTCAAACATTTGCCTAATTTTAGATTTTTTGTCCAATACCCCTGAAAGCAATATTATAACAACATCAGTTAATTTTTTTTCTACTATATCCTCAATTGCATCTTTAATTTTATCTGTAACCCTAGAAATAATTATTAGTTTTTTATTTTCAAAAAAAGATTTAGAATATAAATT
>JAOHCJ010000015.1 GCA_028095445.1 Candidatus Pelagibacter sp. | reverse complement strand
TATTAAATAGCATTCTTAACAACCTCTCTCCTAGATATGTAAATGCCACTGATGACAATAATTAAAAGACCCAGAAAAGTCCAATTATCAGGGAAGTTACCAAAGAAATAATAACCAATTAAAACATTCGGAATGATCTCTGTATAGCCTAAAGGAGCTAATTTAGAGGCATCAGCATATTTTAATGATAATATCAGGAATAAGTGACCAATACAAGCAAACACCCCTATTCCTGCCATCATAGACCATTCGGCTAGACTAGGTTTAACCCAAATAAATGGTACAACAAGAGAAGAAATTACGAAACCAACTAATCCAGTAATTAATAAAGTTAATAATGGATTATCAGCTGTGCTCAATTTACGAGTTATTATCAAATAAAATCCATACAAAAATCCTGTACCTAATGCAGCAAGACTAGCAATGTTAATCTCAACAAAACCCGGTCTAATAACTACCAATGACCCTATAAAACCTATAGTTACAGCTGTCCACCTTCTAATACCCACCTTCTCACCTAGCAACATTGGTGAAAACGCTGTGACTATTAATGGGGCAACAAAAGCTAGTGTTAAGGCTTTAGCAAGAGAGATAATTGATATTGAATAGAAGAAGCATACATTAGCAGAAAGTAAAATTAGACCTCTAAGAATTTGTAATTTTGGTTTATCAGACCAAACGAGTTGTTTGTTATAAAAGAAAAACATAACAGGTAGAGTAAAAAAAACAGTGAAAAAGTATCTAGCCCAAGTAATTTGTAAAACTGGAAGATCTGCACTTAAATATTTAGCAAAACCGTCCATAACTGGAAGCATCATCCAACCTAATAAACTAAAAATAATAGCTTTCATAAGTCTATTGTTACAGTTTAATTGAAATACTTTAAAGCAAAGAATACTACTACTGGTATCGTAATGAAAGACATCACTGTAGACACGACAATCATACTAGCAACACTATCTACAGTTTTTTTTGGCGAATAAATTGACCCAACAAGGTATGTTAAAACAGCACTAGGCATTGAGCATTGAATAAGTAATACACCTGCAGCAAAACCTTCAAGATTGAAATATTTGATGAGAATTAAACCAACTATTGGTCCAAGTATGACTCTAGCAATTGATGAAATAAATGCCTTCTTAAAGTAGAAAATTTTTAAACGTGTTAAAGCAATACCAAGTGACATTAAGATTAGAAAAATTGTTGCATACATTAAAAGAAATGTTGTATTTTCTATAAAAAGAGGAAGTTCAACTTTAAAATACAAAAAAATAACTGATATTATTATTGCATAAAATGGAGGATTTTTAAGAATAACATTAATATTAAATTTTCTATCAGCAAGAAAAACTCCTAATGTAAAATGACACAAAATTATCAATGCACCAATTGCTGCTGCAACACCTAAACCTTCAAGACCATAAGCAAACAAACAAAGTGGCATACCTATATTACCAGTATTAGGCATTATAAAAGGGGGAAGTTCACGAATTATGTCTTTAGTTCTTAAAAAAAATAAAAAAATAACCCCAATAATGATAAAAGCACCTATTGCAATTAAATAATACCAAAAATAATTCCTAAAAGTTTCAAAAGTAATACCAGTTGATGTTAATGAATATAGAATCATTGCGGGTGTTCCAATATTGACTGCAAAGTTAGTTATGAAAGTTGTATCAATTTTTGGATTTTTTTTTCCCAAGTAATAGCCAATTCCAACAACAAAAAATACAGGAAATAAAACTTCAAATAATTTTATATAAATATCCATTAATTATAAATTCTGATTAATGTAGGATAACTGTGAATATCTGTATCTTTTTTAAATATTGATAGACATTTTTTTGCATTAAATTCATTAGTTTTATGAGTAATAATAACAATAGTAGCTTTGTTATTTTTTTTATCTGGCGTTTGAATTAATCTTTTTATTGAAATCTTATATTTAGCTAATCTATTAGTAATTTTGGATAAAACACCAGGCCTATCTTTAACTTCAAATCTTAAATATAGAGAGTTTTTATAATTATTAACATTGTAGCATTTAATGGGTTTACGTATGCTACTTGGAATACCAAAAGGCTTTTTAATTTCACCTCTTAATATCGAAAGTAAATCTGATAATAATGAAGAGGATGTAGGTCCAGGCCCAGCACCTTCACCCTGCAATATACTCTCACCAACTGGCTCACCTTCGAGAATAACTGCGTTCATTACACCACTAACATTACCAATAAAGGAATTTTTACTTACTAAACATGGATGAACGGTTTCAAAAAGTTTTTTATTAATTATCTCAGAAATACCTAATAACTTAATTCGTAAATTAAGCTGATTAGCAATTTCAATGTCTTTTAATTCAATTTTTTCAATACCCTCCATTAAACACTTATGTTTTGAAATTTTTGTATTAAAAGCAAGAGAAGATAAAATTCTGACTTTAGCAAAAGCATCAAGGCCATTTAAATCTAATTTTGGATTTCCTGGTTCAGCGTAACCAAGTTTTTGAGCTTTTTTTAAAACATTAGAAAAATTGTCTTTAGAATTTCTCATTTCTGAGAGAATATAATTAGAAGTTCCATTTAAAATTCCATAAACTTTAGAAAATTTATTTGTTGCAAGGCCTTCTTTTATTGTTCTTAAAATTGGGATTCCTCCTGCTACCGAAGCTTCAAATTCTAAATTAACGTTATTTTTTTCTGCTAATTTAGCTAAGTAATCACCGTGTTTTGATATTAAAGCTTTGTTTGGCGTTATAACATGGGTTTTATTTCTTAATGCTGTTTCAACAATTTTTTTTGATATGCCGTCTGGCATACCTATTACTTCAAAAAGAATATCAACATCTTTTTTACTAAATATTTCAATAGGGTTATTATAAAAAATCTTTTTATCAATTTTGAACTTTCTTTTTTTGTTGATATTTTTTGCAGATATTGCAACTATGTTAATTTTCTTACCAGTCTTTGACTCAATATCTTTTTTTTTTGTATTAAGTTCATTTAGAAGATATATGCCAATTTGGCCCAATCCTACTACAGCTATATTAATATTTTCTTTCATAATTAATCATCTATATTAGGGTATGGAGCTTCTTTAGAATATTGTATCATCATTTTTTTAAAATCATTAAAAGTTAAGTTTTTATTAAAATCGAATTTAGTTATATTTTGACTTAGATTTGATTCAGTTGAAGAACATGATAATAAAAAAAAGAAAATAAATACTTTTTTCACTATTTAAGACCTTTGTTTTCAGGAAAATTAAACTTTAAATTCATATTTTGTATTGCTTGACCCGCTCCACCTTTTAACAAATTATCAATTGCAGATAAAACTATAACTTTATCCTTATATTCAGTTTTACATACAGATATATGGCAATTATTTGTATTCATTACTTCATTTGTACTTAATAAAGTGTTCTGCTTAAGAATCTTAACAAATTTACTATTAAGATATTCTTTGTTTAGAGCTTTTACCAACATTTTAATGTCTATTCCTTTATTTAAATCTAAATAAATTGTGCTTAAAATACCTCTAAACATGGGAACCAAATGTGGAGTAAATATAAATTTAAATTTTTTTTTTGTAAGATTTTCCAATTCTTGGCGAATTTCAGAATTATGTCTATGAAAACCAACTCCATAAGCGCTTAAAGATTCGTAAAGATTTTTATTTTTATATTTATTATGAACACTTCTGCCCGCACCTGAATAACCTGATTTGGAGTCAATAATAACATTATTTAACTTAATTAATTTTTTTTTAATCAAAGGAATAAGTGGCAATAATATTGAAGTCGGATAACACCCAGGACATCCTATAATTTTATAATCTTTAACTTTATTACCTTTAATTTCTGGTAATGCATATATTGAATTTTTAATATTTTTAACTGATCTATGTTTTTGATTGTACCATTTTAAATAATCTGAAGCTTTTTTAAGTCTAAAATCTGCTGCCAAATCAATTAATATATTTTTTTTTAACAAGTGATTAGAAATATCTTGTGCTTCACCGTTTGGTAGAGCTGTAAAAATTAAGTCAACATTTTGTAAAAAAGTTTTATTAAATTTTACTATTTTTGGTAACTTATTAGATTTAAATGTTTTGTCATAAAAAGAAATTTTTTTTCCAGCAGATGAATTACCACATAAGTATTTGATTTTAACATTATTATGTTTAATTAGTAATTTAACTAATTGAACACCGATGTAGCCAGTAGAACCAGCAACTAAAATATTTAGTTTTGCCATTTTTACATTATAACAGTTTTGAATTAAAAAAAAATTATCTTTTAGAAAATTGGAAGCTTCTTCTAGCTTTTCTACGTCCAGGTTTCTTTCTTTCAACAGATCTAGAGTCCCTGGTATTAAGTTTTTCAGTTTTAAGAGATGCTCTAAATTCTGAGTCAAATAGAATCAAAGCTTTTGCTATACCATGCACCATCGCACCAGCTTGACCTGTATGACCTCCACCAGAAACATTACATCTAACATCATAATCAGTTGCTTGATTTATAATTTCAAAAGGCCTTGTAATCTGCATTTTATGAGCACCACTAGTAAAGTAATCATCCATTGTTCTGCCATTTACATAAATTTTACCTGTACCCTTTTTTACCCAGATTTTTGCAATCGATTTTTTTCTTCTACCTGTAGCATATTTACTATCTTTAAAATCTAATTTAATTTTTGGTCTTTTTTTAACTGTTTTAGCTAATGGTTCCATGTTAGTTTCTTACTAAATTTTTGCTATTTAATTTCCCTAAATCTAAAAGTTTAGGATTTTGCGCACTATGAGGGTGATTCTCACCAGCATAAATTTTTAATTTTGTTAATTGTTTTCGGCCAAGGACACCTCCTGGTAACATTCTTTTTACTGCTAACTTAAGAGTTTCTCCTGGTTTATTTTTTTCAAGTAATTTTTCAGGCGTAATTTCTTTAATTCCTCCAGGGTGACCAGTGTGTCTATAATATTTTTTATCTTTAAATTTTTTACCTGTAAATTTTGCCTGTTCTATATTTTTTACAACAACAAAATCACCATCATCCATATGTGGAGTAAAAGTTGCTTTATTTTTACCTCTAACAATCATAGCTATAACAGATGCTAGTCTGCCAATAACTGCATCTTTGGCATCTATTTCAAACCAATTAGATGCTAATTCAGCACTTTTTAGAAATTTTGTCATCGTGCCAGGATTAATACTATTATTGGCTATAAAGTCAATTTTATATTTAACTTGCAAAATAGTGTTTTAATGTTAAGTTTAATATGCCGATTTGTTCCTATTGCAGGCTAATAATTGCTAAAAAGGATTTTCTAACATTTTCGGTAGGCATTTGAACTATATTGTACGCCTTGCATTAAGCATAAGTACTAAAAAGGAGCTCAAAATGAATAAAAAAAGACAAAATGCAGAAACTATAGCCATTCATGGTGGTGATTTTAGAAGTGACCCAACAACAAAAGCTGTAGCTGTTCCAATCTATAGAACTACTTCTTATCAATTTGATAGTACTGAGCACGCAGCTAATCTTTTTGCTTTAAAGGAGTTTGGTAATATTTATACAAGAATAATGAACCCAACTAATGACGCTCTTGAAAAAAGACTAGCAGCATTAGAAGGTGGTTTAGCTTGTTTGACAGTATCATCTGGCCAGACTGCATCAACATTTGCTATTTTAAACGTTGCAAAATCTGGAGATAATATTGTTAGTTCAACAGACCTTTATGGTGGAACTGTTTCTTTATTCACTCACACATTAAGTAAACTTGGCATTGAAGTAAGATATGCAGACCCTTCTGATCCAAAAAACTTTGAAAAAGCTGTTGATAATAAAACTAGAGCTTTTTATGGTGAAACTCTTCCAAATCCATACTTAAGAGTTTTTCCTATTAAGGAAGTATCAGATATAGGAAGAAAATATAACATACCATTAATAATGGATAATACAGCGTCTCCCGTTCTCTGTAAGCCTTTAGAACATGGTGCAGCTGTTGTAGTTTACTCACTTACAAAATATATAGGTGGACATGGAACGGTTATTGGTGGTGCTTTAGTTGATGGTGGTAATTTTGATTGGACAGTTAACCCTAAAAGACAGCCTAATTTTAATGAGCCAGATTCAAGTTATGGAGGTGCGATCTGGGGCAAAACAGTTCCTGAATTAACAGGTGCTAATGTTTCTTTTGCTGTAAGAGCTAGAGTCGTTTTATTAAGAGATTTAGGTGCAGCCTTATCACCTGATAATGCTTTTGGATTGATCCAAGGACTTGAAACTGTAGCATTAAGAATGAAACAACATTGTTCAAATGCTGAAATAGTTGTCAATTACCTGCTTAAACATTCTGAGATATCTAGAGTTATTTATCCTAACCAATACAAAGGTGAAATTGGAAATAGAGCAAAAAGGTATCTAAATGGTGGAAATGGTGCTTTAGTTGGTATTGAGTTGAAGGGTGGTATTGAAGCTGGTAAAAAATTTATTGAAGCATTAAAGATGTTTTATCATGTAGCAAATATTGGTGACGCTAGAAGTTTAGCAATTCACCCTGCAACAACAACTCATAGCCAATTAAATGAAAAAGAGCTTTTGGCTTCTGGCGTAACACCAGGATATGTAAGATTATGCATTGGTTTGGAGCATGTTGACGACATTATTGATGACTTACAGCAAGCTCTTGACAGAACATCGGACAATGTTGAAAGTATTAATAAAGCTAAAGCTGCTGGTTAGTATTTTTGTATAAAATTAAGAAATAAGAACTTAAGACAAATATTGAGCCTAATTGGTGTAGTGATGCGAACTTAATCTCTACACCAGAGACTAAAGTAATAATTCCTAAAAAAATTTGCAGGACAACAGCTATATCAAAGATTAGTATATTTTGAAAATTCAATTTTTTTTTTAAAAATAGATAATTCAAAAATATAATTGAAAAAAAAAGTATATAAGCGGTGATTCTATGAAAGAATTGTATAATTGATGGATTATAAAATAATTGATAACTTAAATAGTCATTTACAGAAACGTCATTTGGAAGAAATGTTCCATTCATATCAGGCCAAGAATTATAGATTAAACCTCCATCTAAGCCTGAAAGAAAAGCTCCAAAAATAATTTGCAATACAATTAGTATTAAAATTAAATACAGTAGAGGGTTAGAGATTTTAATTCTAAATTTTTGGATATTTGATAAATCTAATATAAACCAATAAATCAAACATAATATAAATAAAGCTAAAGCCAAATGAATTGATAATCTAAAATGACTAACATCATTATTTTCGATTAAGCCACTTGAAACCATAAACCAACCTACAAAACCCTGAAGACAAACTAAAAAAAATATTAAATAATATTTATTTGAATAAAGCTTATTATTTTTAAATTTTATTGTTAAAAAAATAAGAGGAATAATAGAAACTAGACCAACAACTCTTGCTAATAATCGATGTATATATTCCCAATAAAAAATTACTTTAAACTCATCAAGAGTCATTGAATAATTTATATTTTTAAACTCAGGGATCTTTTTATACTCAGAAAAATAAAAATTCCATTCGTTAATATTCAATGGTGGTAAAATTCCAGTAAAAAGCTCCCAAGCTGTAATGGATAAACCTGAATCTGTTAATCTGGTAAGTCCACCTACCCCAACCATTACAATAATTAATAAAAATAATGTTATTAACCATAACTTTAAATATTTTATATAGTTGTCACTATTTACAAACATAAATTATACTTATAATAACTATATTAATAACCAATTGCTTAAATGTCGCCTTTAAATAAAAAAAAACTTGATCAATTAAGACATAAGCTAGATAGGCTTGATAACGATTTACTCAAATTAATAAAGAAACGATCTTATTTAGTAAATGAAGTTTTAAAAGTTAAAATTCATAAAAAAGAAATAATTGATCAAAAAAGAATTAAGTTTATTCTTAAAAAAATTAAAAAAAAATCAATACAATCAAATATAGATCCTAAAATAACAAATAGAATATGGAAAAATATGATTTGGTCTTTTATTGATTATGAAAAGAGAAATTTTAAAAAAAAATAATATTACTTACTATGAGGAGGAAGTTTTTTCTCTACAAACATTTCATGTTTTCTTGTAGATGGATTGTACTTTTTTGCTGAAAGTTTAACTTTTGCTTTTTCACCACCTGCCGGTTTCTTAACATAATAAAAAAAAGGACTGTCAGGTTTAGTTTCAGGGACTAATCTTACTTTTACGTGTGTTTTTTTTGCCATTTTATTTTAAATATTTTATTTTTTTTAACAAACTTGAAATTTTTAATAACTTATTTTTAATACTATCTGATGTTATAGAATTTTTTGGAAATTCGTCAAGTTTAATTGATTTGTTTGATTTTAGAACTTTTTTTACACCATTAATTGTCATTCCTTGATCTTTAAGTAAATACTTAACTCTTTTTAAAATCTCAATTGTAGCATTGTCATAATATCTTCTATTACCATTTAAAGTTCTAGGTTTAATTTCTTTAAATTCTTTTTCCCAAAATCTAATTGTATGTGTATTTAGTGTACCTTTTTTTCTATTCACCAAGTCAAGAATTTTAGCAACCTCACCTATTGATTTATAAGTTTTTTCATCTTTATGAGTCATTATTAGAATTAATTATATCTTTAAATGCTTTAGAAGCTTTAAACAAAACAACATCCCTAGTTGAAATGATTTTTTTTTCTTTAGTTTTTGGGTTTCTTCCAACTCTACTTTTTTTAGATCTTAATGAAAATGTACCAAACTTAGATAATTTAATTTGTCTTTCTTTCTTAATGTTTTCAATTATTATTGAAAATAAATCATCGGTTAAATGCTCAGAAATAATTTTAGAAAACCCTATCTGCATATAAACAGAGTTAATCAAATCTTTCTTGGTTAAATTAATTCTTTTCATTATTTAATATTGTTTCTAATTTTTTCAATTAAATTTCCACTGATGATTTTGCTACAAACATTTAAAGAATTTGAAAAGCCTATATAGTCTGTACCACCATGACTTTTAATTACTGGTGAGTCTAATCCTATAAAAATAGCACCATTATAAAGTCGTGGGTCCAATCTTTTTTTAAACTTTCTTAAATTTGAAATATTCAATAATGAAGATATCTTGCCTATTAAACTTTCGGTCATTGCTTTTTTAAGCTCTCCTGTGATAAAATTTGCCGTACCTTCTGCTGTCTTTAATGCAACATTTCCTGTAAATCCATCTGCTACAATAACATTTACATCACCATTCATTAATTGATTTCCTTCGATATAACCTTTGAAATCAAAATCAATATTTTGTTTTTTATTTAATTGTTGATAAGTTTCCTTGATAATTTCATTTCCCTTTATTTCTTCCGAACCAATATTTAATAAGGCAACATTTGCATTATCATTTGGGTAAAGTGATTTAAATAGCGAAGAACCCATTACTGCAAAGTCAATTAAGTTTTTTGGGCTACATTCAATGTTGGCACCTAAATCTAGCACTACACTCATTCCTTTTTTATTTGGCCACAAAGCTGACAAAGCTGGTTTATCAATATTTTCTATCATCTTTAAATTTAATTTAGAAATTACTAATAATGCGCCAGTATTACCCGCTGAAATTACTATGTCTGATTTTTTTTCTTTAACACTTTGTACAGCCAACCACATACTAGTCTTTTTACCTCTTTTTGCTCCTTCTAAAGGACTATCTGTTCCCTTAACAACTTCATTAGTGTGAAATATTTCAAATGAATTTTTGTCTAAGTTATTATTAATACAGTTTTCTATTATTTTTTGGTCTCCAAAAATTTGATAAAACGCATTTTTATTTTTTTTGTTATGATGAATTATCCCATCAACAATTTTCTTTGGAGAGCCGTCGCCACCCATTGCATCAACTGCAATTTTGATAATATTATTCATTATTCAATAAAAGGTTATTAATCCTTGGGATCTAAAACTTGTCTACCTCTATACATACCTGTTTTAAGGTCAAGATGATGAGGCAATCTATACTCACCAGATTTTTTATCTTCAACAACATTTTTAGATGAGAATTTCATATTCTGAGCTCTTCTCATTCCAGTTCTTGACGGCGATTGTTTACGTTTTGGTACAGCCATAATTTAGAGTTTTATTACACCTTTTAAATGAGAATTAAAAGTGTTATTTGATAAATTTAATCGATATTTCTCAAAATAATTAACCAAAAACTCACTATCTATATCTTTATCTAAAAAAGTAACAATTACAGACTGTTTCAATTCTGATGTAAGAGATTCCCAGTTATGAAATTTGTCTATCATAGAGTGAAAAACATTTAGGTAATCTTTCATCTTTTTGTTAATAGACTGATCTCCATATCCTATTTCTCTGATACTTAACTCAACTTGCCTAAAGATATAATCATAAAGATCTTGTAACATATCTTTATTATCATTTGATTTGTAGACTTTTAAAAAAAAAGCAAAATGCAACATAAAAAAAATGAGTCTATCTGAAAAAGTATCCTGATTTTTAAAGAACTTATATAGTTCTTTATTTCTAGTTAAATTAACTAAATTGTTGTAAATGTTTATATAATTTGAATTCATGAAAAAAAATATTTTATTTATTATTATCTTACTATCTATTTCAAATTGTACATTTAATAAAGTTGTAAAACACCACGGTGTTCATTCTTTAGAGAAAAAACAATTAGAATTAATCAATAAAATAAGTAATAAAAATGATATAATATCCATTTTAGGTTCACCTTCTACTAAGGGATCTTTTAATAGTGATATTTGGATCTATATCGAAAGAAAATATACAAAAGATTCATTATTAAAATTAGGTAAAAAAAAACTTTATGTTAATAATGTTCTAGTTTTGGAAATTGACAACAAAGGATTGTTAGCGAAAAAAGATTTTTTTGATATGAATGACATGAATAACTTAGACTACTATAAAAATTCAACGACATCATATACAACCAAAAAATCATTCGTTTATGATTTTCTTTCTAGTATGAGGCAAAAAATTAATGACCCACTAGGTAAACGAAAAAAATAGTTTAACCAGCAATAACAGCCAACAGTAACAATGCAACAATATTTGTAATCTTAATCATTGGGTTAACCGCTGGGCCAGCAGTGTCTTTATAGGGATCTCCTACAGTATCACCTGTAACTGCTGCTTTATGAGCCTCTGAACCTTTTCCACCATGATTGCCATCTTCTATATATTTTTTAGCATTATCCCAAGCACCACCACCAGCTGTCATTGAGACGGCAACGAATAATCCTGTAATAATTACACCCAGTAACATTGCCCCAACTGCAGCTAAAGCTGCAACTTGACCACCAATGGCAAATATTACAAAATATAATACAATTGGAGATAAAACAGGCAGCAAAGAAGGTATTATCATTTCTCTGATCGCAGCAACAGTCAAAAGGTCAACAAGTTTTGCATAATCAGGTTTTTGCTTTCTTTTCATAATACCTGGAAATTTCTTAAATTGTCTTCTTACTTCAATAACAACAGCACCACCCGCTCTTCCAACTGCTTGCATTCCCATTGATCCAAATAAATATGGTAACATTCCACCTATTAACAAGCCAACAACAACATAAGGATTTGATAAATCAAAAGTAACAACTATGCCTTCTAATTTAGAACCAGCGACACCAGAAAAATGTTTAATATCCTCAACATAAGCAGCAAATAATACCAGCGCTCCTAAACCAGCAGAACCAATTGCGTAACCCTTAGTAACTGCTTTAGTTGTGTTACCAACAGCATCTAATGCATCGGTAGTTTTTCGAACACTATTAGGTAGTTTTGACATTTCGGCAATACCACCAGCATTATCTGTAACTGGACCATATGCATCAAGTGCAACTACCATTCCGGCTAATGCTAACATAGTAGTTACAGCAATAGCTATTCCATAAAGCCCTGCAATAGAGTTTGTAGCTAGAATTCCAGCAACAATAATTAAAGCTGGAATAGCAGTAGCTTCCATAGAAACAGCTAATCCTTGTATAACGTTTGTTCCATGACCAGTAGTTGAAGACTTTGCAATACTTCTTACAGGTCTATATTCTGTACCAGTATAATATTCAGTAATCCAAATTAATAAGCCTGTAATAACTAATCCCACAATTCCACAAAGATATAAGTCCATACCATTAAATGTTTTTTTGTTAACTGTATATTCATTTGCAAAACCAATTACATAATCGGTTACTGGGTATAAAATAATTAAAGAAGCAACAGCAGATACAACAAAACCTTTGTATAATGCGTTCATTACATTTTTACTTTTACCAAGTTTAACAAAAAAGGTTCCTAATATAGATGTTAAGATACATGCACCACCAATCGTTAAAGGGTAAATCATCATATTCAAATCACCAACAAAAAATATTGAAGATAAAACCATTGTTGCAACAATTGTTACAGCATAAGTTTCAAATAAGTCAGCAGCCATTCCTGCACAATCCCCAACATTGTCACCGACGTTATCTGCAATTACTGCTGGATTTCTTGGATCATCTTCTGGAATACCTGCCTCAACTTTTCCAACTAAGTCAGCACCTACATCAGCACCTTTTGTAAAAATTCCACCACCTAGTCTAGCAAAAATAGAAATTAGTGAGGCACCAAAACCTAAGGCAACTAATGCGTTAACTATTTCTCTTTCTGCGATCCCAAATTTTAATAAAAAGTAATAATAAACAGCTATAGCTAATAAAGCTAATCCCGCAACAAGCATTCCAGTTACCGCACCTGATTTAAATGCTACAGAAAGTCCACTTGCTAAACCTTTTCTAGATGCTTCTGCAGTTCTTACATTTGCTTCGACAGAAACCAACATACCAACATAACCAGCTATTCCTGATAATGATGCACCAATTAAATAACCCAAGGCAACCAAAGGACTAAATACAAAACCAATAATAACTAAAACAACAACACCAACCACAGCAATCGTTTTGTATTGTCTTGTTAGATAAGCTTTTGCTCCAATTTGAATTGCTGATGCAATTTCTTGCATTTTGGCATTACCAGAGCTTGAGCTAAGAATATTTTTTCCAGTAAAATAACCATAAACTATTGAAAGAAATCCTGATGCTATCGTATAAAGTAAAATTGTTTCTACTGATGTATTCATATTGCCTTTTTGGTTGTTTGCTTGTTAAATTTTATTGTATTAAAGTTCGGACAATACAAAAAAAGCTATAAAAGGCAATATTTAACTTATTAAAACTTATGTAAATAACCTTTATTTTTTAGATTAATATTTGCATTATTCTGATCAATAATTGAAGATTTCAAAGGTTTATTTTGAATTGTTCCAATTTTAGTAATTTTTATACTAAGTTTTCTCGAAATATTCTTGATAACATGACTTTTGCTGCGAGATGCAGTAAAAAGAACCTGATAATCATCACCTCTTGAAATAAAGTTAATTTTCGAGAGTTTCTTAAATTTTAATACTTTTTTTAAATTATTTGAAATTGGAATATCTTTTAAGTTAAGTTTATATGATAAATTTTGATTATTAATCAACTTTTCTAAGTCTGTTACAAGTCCATCTGAAATATCAATAGAAGAACGAGCAAACTTATTAAGTTTATTAGCTAATCTTAAATTAATTTTAGGCGAAAAATATTGAGTTATAAAATACTTGTTTAATAGGTTACTAAGTTTAATTTTTTTTTTTAAAATAAGCAAACCCAAATAACTATCCCCTAAATTACCAGATACATAAATATCATCATGCACTTTTGCTTTATTACGATAAACAATGTTTTCTGAAAAACCAATGGAAGTAACTGAAAAACTTAATTTATTTGAAAATACTGTATCACCACCACTTAAACTAATATTATACTTATTCTGTTCTTCTTTTAATGATTTGCTTATTTTTGATAAGTTTGATTTAGAAAAATTTTTTTTATTACCTGAAGCTGAAATAAAATAATACTTTGGGTTGACGCCTTTACAAATAAGGTCTGAAATTGATGACCTAATAATCTTTTTAATTACATACTCAGGTTTTTTGAAATTTATAAAATGGTTACCTTCAATATATGTGTCAACCGAAACAACTAAGTTATTTGCCTTATCAAAAAAAACATCATCATTTAAATTTAATGAACTTTGTGATTTTTTAGAAAGTTTTTGAAAATAATTCTTAATTAATTCAAATTCATTCATTGGTACTTCTTATTTTTTTAGCTATTTTATCTAATATTGCATTTAAATATTTTGTTTGGGAGTCTTCTAAAA
>JAOHCJ010000014.1 GCA_028095445.1 Candidatus Pelagibacter sp. | reverse complement strand
CTTATAATATTTAACTAAATGAAAAATAAAGACTTTAATAAAGGAATTGCATTAACCGCCTTAGGTTCTTTTTGGTGGGGTGTTATTGGTGTTTTTTATTTTCAATATACTTCTTTTGTTGGACATGTAGAGTTAGTTATTCATAGGTGTATTTGGACTGCCTTTTTTCTTTTAATCACAACAACATTTTTTTCAAAATGGCATATTTTTATAAGTATAATTAAGAGCTATAAAATATTAATTACACTTTTCTTTTCAGGATTATTAATTTTTATCAATTGGGCAGTTTGGATTTATGCTGTTGCAAACAATCAGATTATAGATGCTAGCTTTGGATATTTTATAATGCCAATTTTAAGTATTTTATTGGGAAATATTTTTTTTAAGGAACTTGTTAACAAAAAAAGAAAAATTTCAATAATTCTTGTTTTAATTTCAATTTTTTTTTTGTTAATAACAAACTATAAAGTTATTCCTTGGGTAGGTCTTGCTGTAGCTTTAAGCTGGGGCTTTTACAATCTATTGAGAAAAAAAGTAAACATTGATACTGATGTTGGCCTTTTAGTTGAAAGTCTTTTTATTTTACCATTTGCACTCATAGCTTTTTATATTATTATTCAATTGGGGCTTAATGATTTTGATTTATCAAACCCACCTCTGATGTTTATACTTTTGTTAGCAGGGCCAATGTCTATAATTCCTTTATTCTTATATGTCAGAGGCGTTGAGTTATGTGGGCTAGGTCCTACTGGAATGATATTTTATATAACACCAACATTTCAGTTTTTACTAGGTTTTTTTTACTATAATGAGATTTTTTCAATCACCAAGTTAGTAAGCTTTATTTTAATCTGGATTGCTGTATTTATTTATTTAAAAGATTTATATGAAAACAATTAAAATAATATTTATATTTTATTCATTTTTTTTTCTATCCCCATTAATGTCCAGTGATATTACTTTTGATGAATGGCTAAAAGAATTTAAAATGTATGCTTTAAAAAATAATATTTCAGAAGAAACCTTTAATAAAAGTATGTCTCATGTAGTTTTTTTACCTAAAGTAATTAAGTATGATAGATTTCAACCAGAATTTTATGAAGATACAAGAACATATATTTCAAAGAGAACGTCAGAAAGTAAAGTTTCAAAGGGTGTTGAACTTTATAAAAAAAACAGAAGTTTTATAAATTCAATTGACAAAAAATTCTCTGTAGAAAAGGATTTATTACTTGCTTTAATGGGAATAGAAACAAACTTTGGGACTTACGTTGGTAAAATGGATATTTTATCATCTTTGGCAACTTTGAGTTATGACAAAAGGAGAAAAGAATTTTTTACAAAAGAATTAATTACTATCCTTCAGCTGGTAGAAAAAGGAGTAATAAATTATGATATTTTGTATGGTTCATGGGCAGGCGCATTCGGTAATTTCCAATTTATGCCATCCACAATTAAAAGATATGCTATTGACTACGATAACAATGATAAAATTGAACTTAAATCAACTGAAGACTCTTTTGCTTCGGCCGCAAATTATATAACTAAGATCGGATGGAAAAAATCTCAACCATGTTTTATTAAGATTTCATTAAAAGATAATACACCAAGAGATTTACTAAACACTTCAGCAAAAAAAATACATAGTAAAATGAAATTTAAAAAATTAAGAAAATTTATCATCAATCAAAAAAAATATGATATTAACGATAACCAGATTGGTGCAATAATAACACCAGATAAAGACATAATACCAAACTCTGAAAATCTAAAACCTGCTTTTATAGTATTTGAAAATTATGAAAAAATATTACAGTGGAACAGATCTTTAAGGTTTGGTCTAGCAGTGTGTACATTAAAAGGCAAATTTGAAAATGTTTTATAAAAAATTTTTAAATATAATTGTTTTTTTACTTATCTCTAACTGTTCTACTAGTAATTTAACAAATAATAACTCTAAAGATTTTATTAAGGAAAATTTTTCTAATAGAGGTTTTGCTCTTGTCTATAATGAAAGTTTATTTAATGAAAAAGTTATATCTAAAAAAATTAATGAACGTAGTTTGTCAATACTTCAAAAAAACCTTAAAAAAGGTACACAAGTTAAAATAACTAATATTTTAAATAACAAGTCTTTAATAGCCAATGTTGAAACAAAAGGTATTTATCCATTATTCAATAACTCAGTAGTTTCACAAAGAATAGCTGAGGAATTAGAGTTAGATGTTAAAGAACCATATATTGAAATTATTGCTATTAAAAACAATTCATTATTTGTTGCAAAAAAAGCTAAAACTTTTAATGAAGAAAAAAGTGTTGCCAACAAGGTACCGGTAAATGATATTAGTATTAATGACCTTAATGAAGATAAAGTTAAAAAAAAAAAAAAATTAAGTAATAAATTTTCTTATTCTATTAAAATAGCTGATTTTTATTTTAACAAAACTGCATTATTACTAACTAAAAGAATCAAAAATGAAACGAAAATTAAAAAACCTAAAATTCAAAAAATAACTGAGCAAAAATATAGAGTATACCTAGGTCCATTTGATAACATTAATTCTCTACAAAAATCATTTAATGATATAAACATATTAGAATTTGAAAACATTGAATTTATTAAAAATGATTAAATTGAAAATTTTGACCTTATTAACTGTGTTTCTATTTATTTTTAATGCCAATGCAGCATTTGATATAAATGTTAGAACAGCAATACTTCAGGATTATTTATCTGGTGAAATTCTTTATGAAAAAGAGCCTGATAAATCTATTTACCCCGCATCTATGACAAAAATTATGACAGCTATAATTGCTTTTGATTTATTGAAAAGTGGAGATTTGAGCTTAAGTGATAAATTTATAGTTTCTGAAAATGCTTGGCGGTTATCATCAGCTGGTTATTCTTCAATGTTTATTATGGTTGGTGATGAAGTTACAGTAGAAAATTTACTTAGAGGAATAATTGTTGCTTCAGGAAATGATGCTTGTGTTGCCTTAGCTGAGGGTATTGCTGGTACAGAAGAGGAATTTGCTATTCTTATGACGTCCAAAGCAAAAGAATTAGGTATGACAAACACTAACTTTGCTAACTCTTCAGGAATAAATAACACTGAAAATGTTTCTACTGTCAGAGATATTATGATTATGTCTAATTATTTAATTAAAGAATTTCCTAATGAGTATGAATATTTTTCAGAAAAAGAATTTACCTGGGATAGGACAGGTGGTGACCCAATAACCCAAGGAAATAGAAATCCATTGCTTTACAAAAATTTTGGTGTGGACGGTATAAAAACTGGATACCTTGCTGTAGAGAAGTATTCTTTAGCATCATCAGTTTATAGAAAAGGCAGAAGATTAATAGCGGTAGGTAGTGGTTTCGATACTAAAAGATCCAGATCAGTAGAAAGTGCTAAACTTTTAACTTGGGGTATAACTAATTTTGATTTGATTAAAATAGCAAAATCTGACGAACCAATAGAAAAAGCTGAGGTTTGGCTTGGAACAAAGGATTTTGTTAATACATACGTTAAAAGAGATATTTATAAAACATTACCAAAAGCGAAAAAAAAATTTTTACAAGTTTCTATAATTTATAATGGACCTATACAGGCACCAATAAAAAAAGATGATAAAATAGGAAGATTAATAATAAGTTACCAGGATGAACTAATAAATGAATATGATTTATTAGCGTTTGAAGATATTAAAAAATTAAATATTTTCTCAAGGCTAATTAAGTCAATTAATTTTTTAATCTGGGGCGATGTCTAAAAATCCAATAATTGTTTTTGAGGGAGTAGAGGGTAGTGGAAAATCCTTCCATATAAAGAATGTATCGAACTACTTAAAAAGAAAAAAAAGAAAATTTATTAAAATCAGAGAACCTGGGGGCAGCAAGAATTCAGAAAAAATTAGAAAAATTATTCTTAGTGATAAATCATCATTTAATAATAAAACTGATTTACTATTATATTTATCTGCAAGAAGTGAAAATATTGATTTAATAAAAAAAAATTATGGTAAAAAGATTATATTAATTGATAGATTTATTGATTCCACAATAGCTTATCAGCACTATGGTATGGGCCTTGATTTAAAATTAATAAGCACGATTAATCAATTTTTATTGAAAGATATTAAAATTGATTTTACTTTTTTAAATTTAGTAAACCAAAAAAATATGAAAAAAAGACTTCTACTTAGAAAGAGTTTAAATCGTTACGATAAATTTAATAGCCTTTTCTATTCAAAAGTACAAAATGGTTTTATTAAAATTTTAAAAAAAAATCCAACTAAATATATGAAAATTGATTCTAATTCAGACATCACTCAAAATAAAGAAATTATATTAAATAAGATGGGCAATTTAATATAATGCTAAATATAAAGCCTTCTGAAAATACTAGACTTTACGGTTTAGAAAAAGAACTTAATCAATTTTTAATTTTATACAAAAATAATAAGCTGCCAAATAAAATTTTACTTTCAGGAAAAAAGGGATTGGGCAAAGCAACAATGGCTTATCACCTGATTAATCATGTTCTTTCTAAAAATGAAGAATTTAAATATGACATAAAAAATAATATTATAAATAAAGAAAATAAATCATATAAATTAATTCTTAACAATGTTCATCCTAATTTTTATCCAATTGACTTAAAAGAAGAAAAAAAAAACATTGATATTTCTCAAATTAGGGAAATGATACAATTTACAAATAAATCAAGTTTTAATTTATCACCAAGGTTCATCTTAATAGATAATGTTGAAAATCTTAATAAAAATTCAGTCAATGCTTTATTAAAAGTAATTGAAGAACCTAACAATAATATTTATTTCATTCTTATTCATAATAATGAAAAAAAAATATTACCTACTTTAAAATCAAGAACATTGTTGTTTAATATTAATTTATCTTTTGATCGTGTTATTGAAATTTCTAATAAACTATTAAACAAAGATCTATTATCAGAAATTAATTCTGATTTAATAAACTATTATAATTCACCTGGACAATTTATTAAATTAATTATTTTTGCTAATGAGAAAAAAATAAGTTTAACTGATTATAATTTAAATAACTTCTTAGATTTACTGATAAGTAATGTCTACTATAAAAAAGATATATTTGTAAAAAATTTGATTATTGATTTAATTGAACTATTTTTTTTAAAAGAATACAAAATTTCGAAAACTAAAAAATCTTTACTAAAGATTTACCATAAATTTGTGGACAAAATTCATTTTACTCAAAAATATAATTTAGATGAAGAAGCTTTATTTTTAGAATTTCAATCAAGATTGTTAAATGGATAAAAATTATTATATAACAACACCGATTTACTATCCATCTGCAAAACCTCATATGGGTCATGCGTATTCAAGTATTATTGCAGACTTTTTTGCAAGATTTAAACGTATAGACGGTTTTAACGTCCACTTTCTTACTGGCACAGATGAACACGGTTTAAAGATACAACGAGCAGCTGAAAAAAAAAATATCGATCCATTAATATTTTGTGATGAAATTAGTCAAACATTTAGAGAACTTTCAGATACTCTTAATTTGTCAAACACAGATTTTATAAGAACTACTGAAAATAGACATAAAAAAACTGTTCAACATATATGGACCAAATTAGAAAAAAACAATGATATCTATTTATCTAAATATTCAGGCTGGTATTCAGTTTCTGATGAAGCATTTTATAACGAAGATGAAATTATAGAGATTAATGGTTTAAAAGTATCTTTATCGTCAGGGTCAGCTGTTGAATGGATTGAAGAAGAATCTTACTTTTTCAAGCTTTCTAAATGGCAAGATAGGCTATTAGAATATTACGAGAAAAATTCTGATTTTATATCCCCAAAATCAAAAAAAAAAGAAGTAATCAGTTTTGTTAAAAGTGGTTTAAAAGATTTATCAATTAGTAGAAAGGCTTTTTCATGGGGAATAAATGTTCCCAATAATAATGAACATGTTATTTATGTATGGCTTGATGCACTTACTAACTATTTAAGTGCTCTCAATTATCCAGATACAAATGATGTGTTGTATAAAAATTTTTGGCCGGCATCGCTACATTTAATAGGAAAAGATATACTAAGATTTCATGCTGTATATTGGCCTGCATTTTTAATGGCTGCAAAAATTCCTTTACCACAAAAAATTTATGGTCATGGATGGATATTATCAGGTGATGAAAAAATGTCTAAGTCTAAGGGAAACATTCTAGATCCATTAGATATAATTAAAATTTACGGCCTAGACTCATTAAGATATTATTTAATTAAAGAAGTTTCATTTGGCAATGATGGGAATGTTTCTATTGAAAAACTAGAAGCTTGTATTAATAGTGATTTAGCAAATAATTACGGTAATTTGTGTCAAAGAGTTACAGCTTTTGCAGAAAAAAATTGTCATTCTAAAATTCCTTTGAAAGATAATTTTACAAATGATGATCTTAAAATGTTAAATAACTTTACTGAAAATTTACCTAAATTAAGAGTTGAGATTGATAAACAAAATATCAATTTTTACATTGATTTTATTGTTAATGCACTTTTTGAAGCAAACAAATATTTTAATGACCAAGAGCCTTGGAAAAAAAAAGGTGACGAAAAAAGACTTAACACTATTGTTTACACTTCGCTTGAAATGATACGTAAAATTTCATTTATGTTGTATCCAATTATTCCAGATACAATAAAAAAGGCCTTGGTTATTTTTAATTTAAAAGTCGAAGATATTAGTTTTGAATCAATAGGTTCTCATAATTTTTTAAAAACTGATAATAAGATTTGTAAAATTGATATTTTATTTAAAAAAATTGAAAAAAAAAATGATTGATTCCCACTGTCATCTAGATCATGATCCTTTATTCAATAATCTTGACCTTATTATTAGAAGATCTAAAGACATAGGCATAAATAAACTATTAACTATTTGTACAACACTAGATAGTTTTACAAAAATACAAAATATAATAAAAAAAGATGCGATTATTTTTGGTACATATGGGATCCATCCTCATGAAACTGAAAAAAATGTTGTAAATAAAGAGGACATAATTAAAAACATAAAAAAACATAAAAAAATAATTGGTGTTGGTGAAACTGGTTTAGATTTTTTTTACAATAATAGTGCTAAAGATAGACAAATTGATAGCTTTAAAGAACATATAGAAGCAGCAATAATTCTCAAAAAACCAATCATAGTGCATTCTAGAGAGGCTGAAGATGAAACTTTTAATATCCTTAATGATTATAAGTGTGATGATCTAAAAATATTAATGCATTGTTTTACTGGATCTTTAGAATTTTCAAAAAAACTTTTATCATTAGGAGCCTTTTTTTCCGCTAGTGGTATTATAACTTTTAAGAATAGTGTTCCTTTGCAAAACACTTTTAAAACAATACCTTTAAATAAGTTATTGATCGAAACAGACAGTCCTTTTTTAGCCCCAATACCAATGAGAGGTAAAAGTAATGAACCTAGCTTTATCAAATACACAGCAGAAAAACTTTCTTTAATTAAAGGTAGATCATTTGATGATTTAGTGGAATTAACTACAAAGAATTTTAACGTTTTATTTAACAATTAATATTTTTCTATGTATTCAAAGTTTATTTTATTAGGCAGTGGAAGTTCTATGGGTGTGCCTATAATTGATGGAAATTTTGGAAAATGTGATCCTAATAATAAAAAAAATTATAGAACAAGATGTTCAGCACTTATCAAATTCAATGATTTAAATATTTTAATTGATACTTCCCCAGATTTACGTAATCAGCTGATAAATAACAAAGTCAGAACTATTGATAAAGTTTTTTATACACATTTACACGCAGACCAAACTCATGGTATTAATGATCTAAGAGCTTTTTTTTTAAAAAAAAAACAACAAATACCCACATATGCTGATACAATTACATCAAAATATTTATATTCTACATTTAAATATTGTTTTAAAGGTACAGATGAATACCCCTCTACACTAAAATTATTAGAACTTAAAAAAAAACATGTGTTTTCAAATAATCACAAAAAAATTTTAATAAGATCTATTCCTGTGGAACATGGAAAAATTAAAAGTATTTGTTATTTAATAAACAACAAAGTAGCCTATGCAAGTGATGTAAGCTTAATTTATAAAAAAGATTTATTGTTATTTAAGAACATTGATTTTTTCGTCATAGACTGCTTATGGTATAAAGAACATCCATCACACTTTAATTTGAATAAAGTTCTGGAAATAGTTAAAGTTATCAAACCCAAAAAAACAATTCTTACAAATTTACATAATGATTTAGATTATAATCAGCTATTGAAAATACTTCCCAATAATATAATACCTGGATATGATGGCTTAACATTAAAATTTTAAAATGAAAAAAAATATTTTAGTAGTAACTGGTGGTGCTGGTTTTGTTGGTTCAAATTTAATATCTTTATTATTAAAAAAAACAAAGTTTAGTATAATAAGTATAGATAATTACTCATCAGGTAATAAAAAAAACCATATAAAAGATAAGAGAGTTAAATACATAGTAGCTGACACTAGAGATATTTTTAGAATAATAAAAAAACCATCGAAGATCAGATCAATTTTTCATTTTGGTGAGTTTGCACGAATTTATCAAAGTTTTATCAACTTTGATCATTGCATAGATTCTAATACAATAGGGACTAATGCTATATTTAATTTTTGTTTAAAAAATAATATTAAGCTTATTTACTCTGCTACATCAGCAACCTTAGGTAATAATGGTGACGATAAGAACCTCTCACCTTACGCTTTTACAAAAGCTAAAAATTTAGAACTATTAGACAATATGAAAAAATGGTTTAATTTTAAATTTGAGGTAGTTTATTTCTACAATGTATATGGGCCTAATCAGATTCGTAAAGGTAAAATGGCTACAGTAATTGGTATTTTCGAGGAAGCATATAATAATAAAAAACCGCTTACTGTAGTAAAGCCTGGTAATCAAACTAGGAGATTTACTCATATACTGGATACAGTTAATACTTGTTATATTGCATGGAAATTAAATAAGTGTAGACATTATAGTATTTCTAATCATAAAAGCTATTCGATACTAGAGGTGGCAAAGATGTTCAAATCTAAAATAAAATATTTACCAAAAAGAGAAGGGGAAAGATACGCTTCAGCTCTCACTAATTTAAGTTTAAAAAATAAAGTTTATAAATATTTTGGTAAAATTTCTTTAAAAAAATATATTTTTGATATTATTAATTAAGTAATTTTTGAATTTTTTTTACCAACTTTTCAGACATTGGCTTTACAAACGATCCGTATGTTGCTTCTATTTTACCCTGTTTATTAATCAAAATTTTATGGAAATTCCATTTGGGGACTGCTGAATTGCCATAATTATTTTTTGCCCAAATATAAACCTCTTCAGCTTTGGGGCCTTTAACATCAACCTTATCTGTAATTGGAAATGTAATATTAAAATTTGTTTCACAAAAATTCTTTATATCTTGATTTGAACCAGGTTCTTGACGGCCAAATTGATTTGATGGTATGCCTATAACGATAAAACCTTTATCTTTATAAGTTTCATAAAGAGTTTGTAGGCCTGCATATTGTTTTGTAAAACCACAGTTACTAGCAACGTTGACTAGTAAAATAGTTTTATTTTTGAACTTAGAAAAATCAATAATTTTTCCATCAACACTTTTAATCTTAAAGTCAAAAAACACCTTTGTATATTTAGCTTCAACATTATTAAAAAAGGAAAACATAAACATAATTATATAAGTTATAAGGTGATTTTTAACAAACATAAGTTACTTTTTTGAAACAATTAATAATAAAAAATACCCAAATAATGTTGATAATAGTGATCCTGTTAATACACCAATTTTTACACCATCAATGTAATCAGTATTGTCAGCAAAGGCTAAATTTCCTACAAATAAGCTCATAGTGAAACCAATACCAGTTAGGATTGAAACACCATATAAACTTAACCAATTTGAACGATCTGGCAATTGAGCAAATTTAAGTTTAACAGAAATATAAGAAAAAAACATGACTCCGATTTGTTTACCAAAAAATAATCCTGTAACTATACCAAACGGTACGGGTAAAGTTAATGAAGCGATTGTTAAACCTTGTAATGAAACACCTGCATTAGCAAATGCAAATAGTGGCATAATTACAAAAGCTACATAAGGACTAATTAAATGTTCAATTTTAACCAATAGTGAAAAATCTTTATCTTTTTTGCTGTGAGGTATCGCTGAGGCCAGAAGTACACCTGCAATAGTAGCATGAATGCCAGATTTAAATGTAAAGTACCACATGAATAGACCAATTAAAAGATAAGGAGTAAATTTTTTAATACCAAATTTATTTAATGTAAGTAAAAAAATAAAAGAAATCAGAATTAAGCTCAAATAACTTATACTTAAATCACCAGAGTAAAAAAAGGCAATAATTAAAATTGCGCCAAGATCATCAATAATTGCTAGTGCCGTTAAAAAAATTTTTAGAGAAATAGGTACTCTTGAGCCAAGTAAAGATAAAATACCTAATGAAAAAGCAATATCAGTTGCTGATGGTATGGCCCATCCATTTAAAGTTTCAGGATTTTCAATATTTATTAAGATGTAGAATAAAGCTGGTACTAACATGCCACCTACAGCTGCTATAATAGGTAATAACGCTTTTTTTATATTTGATAATTCACCTCGGACAAATTCTCTTTTTATTTCAAGAGTAACAAAGAAAAAAAATATAGCCATCAAAGCATCATTTATCCAATGATGTACTGATAACTTTAAACCAAAATTATTCACACCAATAAATAAATAATGTTTCAGTCCATCAAAGTAAAAATCTTTAAAGTTAGAGTTGCTAATAACAAGAGCAATTATAGCTGCTATTAGTAAGATTAAACCACTGGCTGCTTCAAGTTGAAAAAACCATTTAAAAGGTTTAGATAATTTTTTTATCATAATATTAAATTAAATCATTTATAAATAATTTAATATCTTTAATTGATTCATATAAATTATAAAGTATAAATTCAATATTTGGGATAAATTTTGCTATAGGGCCCTTAAATGTATCAAGGAAAATTATAGAAGCTATAAAAGAAATTATAAAAACTATAATTAGTTTTAAAATTTTATAATTTGATTTATTTTTTCTATTTTCTTTGTATTCTAAATCAATTTTAGTATCATTATTTGTTTTAGCAACAGTTTCAATGATAGAATCTGCAGAATCATCTGTCTTTTCATCGCTAATAATTTCCTCGTCTGTAATAATTTTTTCATTTTTATTATAAATTATATCTTTTTTAAAATACCATTGATGATTGCATGAACCACATTGTAACAATTTACCTCTATCAGGTATAAGATTTCCATTAACATCAAATTTTTTATGGCATTTGACACAAATAATGATCATAGTTAATTTATATCAGATTCTTTTAAAAAATACTTATTTTGATGCTCTTTATTCTTTGAAATAATTAATATCTAATGTATTAGTACTCAAATCGGGGCGTAGCGCAGCCTGGTAGCGCATCTGGTTTGGGACCAGAGGGTCGCAGGTTCAAATCCTGCCGCCCCGACCAATTATTATGAATAAAGCTAAAATCTATATTCCAACAAAAAATTCAATGCAGTCTGGTCTAGGTAAAACTGATAAATGGATTATTGAATTTGAAACAAAAAATACTGGTATTAATCCTTTAATGGGATGGGAAACTAGCACCGATACTCTTTCAGAGCTAAATCTTGTATTTTCTACTAAAGAACTTGCTATAGAATATGCTAAAAAAAATAAAATTGATTTTGAGGTTATCGAACCTCAAAAAAGAAAAACTATTATTAAATCATACGCTGACAACTTTATTAAATAAATCAAATGTTCAAATTTTTTATTGAAAAAAAATGGCAATTGTGGGCTTGGTTAGGTTCTTTTATAATTTTATCATCGTTATGGGTTCAGGTAAAAATTGATGTAAAAATAAATGAATGGTTTGGACTCTTTTACGATATGATTCAAAAAGCTCTAGCAACACCAAATGCAATTACAATCGATGAATACTGGGCAAGTTTAGCTTCCTTTATCACACTCGCAGGAATGTATATTGCACTTTATGTTGCAATAAGTTTTTTTACTGCCCACTTTCTATTTAGATGGAGAACCGCAATGGTAGAATGGTACCATTCAGTTTATGATAAGGCACGAAAAATAGAAGGTGCCTCACAAAGAGTTCAAGAAGATACAATTAAGTTCACTCGTATTATGGAATCACTGGGGACAAGCTTTATCGAGTCAGTTATGGTTTTAATACAATTTGTTCCTATTCTACTTGGGCTATCAGTGGGTATCCCGATTTTCTTTTTTGGTGAATGGCAGTATGGATTAATAACTGGAGCTTTACTTTGGACATTAGGTGGTACAGCTTTCTTGATAGGACTTGGTTGGTTATTACGTTTAGTTGGTGTTGAGTATGACCTTCAAAAAAAGGAGGCTGCCTATAGAAAAATACTGGTTGTAGCTGAAGATGATAACAGTGTTAGACCTAAAACTATAAATGAATTATTTGACGATGTACGTTCAATTCATTTTTTAAGTTATATTCGTTATTTATATTTTAATATAGGTCGTATGGCTTATTTACAAGCAAACGTTTTATCAGCTTATGTTTTTTTAGCGCCAGCTATAGTTGCTGGCGTTGTAACATTAGGAGTTATGCAACAAATAATAAGAGCTTTCGGTAGAGTTGAAGGATCAATGCAATATCTATTAAAAGCCTGGCCTACTATCATAGAGTTGGCAAGTGTTTACAAGCGTTTGAGAGAATTTGAAAATGTAATTAATTCTGATCGATCTTTAGATAAAACAATTTAATGACGATAGATAAAAAATATATTGAACAGTTTATAAATGTTTCATCAAAAGCTGCACTAGCTTCATCATATTTAATAGGTAAAAAAAATAAAAATGCTGCAGACCAAGCAGCAGTTGACTCCATGAGATCTGAATTAAATAAGATAGATATGACAGCCGAGATAGTTATTGGAGAAGGGACATTAGACGAAGCACCTATGCTTTACACAGGTGAAATACTTGGAACAAAAAATGGACCTAATTTTGATATAGCTGTAGATCCTGTAGAGGGAACCAATTTTGTCGCAAATAATTTGCCTGGTGGAATAGCAGTACTAGCCATAGCCAAAAAAAATGATTTATTTAAAGCACCAGAAACTTACATGAACAAAATAGCTACAGGAAAAGTAGAAAAAGGCTTAATTGATCTTGATTATCCTTTAGAAAAGAATATTAGAAATTTATCAGATTTTAAGAACAAAGAAATTTCATCTATTACCGTTTGTGTAATGGATAGACCTAGACATAAAGAAATTATCAATAAACTTAAAAATTTAAATGTAAATATAAAACTTATTACTGATGGTGATGTTCTTGGAGCACTTTATGTATCAGACCCAAAATACAAAGTTGATATGTTTTTAGGTATTGGGGGTGGTCCCGAAGGTGTTTTGGCTGCATCAGCTCTGGATACTTTAAATTGTCATTTTCAAGGTAGATTTATTTTTGAAAATGATAAAGACATTATTGAAGCAAAAAAAATGGGCATCACTGATTTAGATAGAAAATATGAATTAAATGAAATAGTTAAAGGCGACTCGATCTTTTGTGCAACTGGTATAACTACCAGTGATGTGCTTAATGGTATAAAAATTAATGATAATGTCTATACATCAGAAACATTCGTTACTCATAGAGACACTAATTTAAAAGAAATTATAAAAAAAACAGATCTAATCAACGAATGATTTCTGTTACTGGTAAAAATTGGCAACAAAAAAAAGTAAAAAGAAATTCATTAGAAAAATTAAAACAGGATTATGATTTTAGCGATATCGTATCTAGGCTAATTATTTCAAGAGAATTTGATGAAAATGAACTAAACAGTATAAATAATAGCTTATATCTAAATAATATTTTTTCTAAAAATGAAGATTTTAAAAATTCAATTAATCTTGTAATTGATGCAATTGATAACAAAGAAAATATCTGTATTTTAGGAGATTATGATGTGGATGGTTCTGCTGCTACATCATTATTTGTAAGATTTTTTGAAGATATTAACCACCCATTTTTTTATTATATTCCCGACAGAGAAAAAGATGGCTATGGAGCATCAAAAAAACTATTTGAAAAACTACTATTAAAAAAACCGAAACTAATAATAATGGTTGATTGTGGATCAACATCAAACGAGGCCATAAATTTTTTAAACGACAATAAAATTAAATCTTTAATCATAGATCATCATGAAATGAACGAGCCTTATCCTGAGGCAAACATGATTATTAATCCGAAAAAAAATAATGGTTACCTTGAGTATGATTACTTTTGTGCAACAACTTTAGTTTATTTTTTTTTAGATTTGTTATCTCAAAAAATTAAAAGTAAAATAAAAATATCTGACTATTTAGTTTACGTTTTACTAGCAACAGTATGTGATGTTATGCCATTAAGGAAACTAAATAGACAAATAGCATTAACAGTACTCGATAATTTTGATATTAATAAGAATTTAATATTTAAAGAAATATTTAGTCTTAATAATAAAGTTAATAAACTCAACATAAATGATTTGGGGTATTTGATAGGTCCAATACTAAATGCTGGAGGCAGATTGGGAAGGTCAACTTATGCAACAGAATTATTGTCATCTAATGATTTAAATTTCATACACATTAGATCTAATGAATTAATCGAATTGAATAATAAAAGAAAAAAAATTGAAACATTGATTATAAATGAAATTAATTTTCAAAAAATTATAAAAGAAAACAAGGCAGTCGTAGTTTATTACAATCCAAATATTAACGAGGGCTTAATCGGCATTTTAGCAGCAAGATTAAAAGACTATTTTAATAAACCATCTATAGTAATAACAAATTCTAATAAAATATTAAAAGGATCAGCTAGATCTGTATATAATTATAACATAGGTCGTTCTATTAAAAACACAATAGACAAGGATATAATTATTACAGGTGGTGGTCATAGTATGGCTGCTGGATTTACTCTAGAAAAAAGTAAACTTAAGGATTTTGAAAATTTTATTATAGAAGATTTTTTGAAGTCAGATATTTTAATAAATAATGATTTCACATATGATGCTGAAGTTTCATCTTTGGCCTTTAATCAAGAATTTTTTGAAGATATAAAAAAATTAGAACCTTATGGCACAGGAAATCCCACTCCTATATTTTTGTTAAGAGATTTGAAGGTAATTAAATCTTCAATTTTAAATGAAAAACATATTTCTTTAATATTAAAATCTAGCACAGGATTTTCCATAAAATCTATATCATTTGATTCTGTCAATAATGAAATTGGAAAATACTTAATGAACTACAAAAATACTTTAAATGTATTGGGTCAAATCAAAGAAAATTTTTGGAATAACAAAAAAACTCTGCAATTAACTATAAGAGATCTAATCTTGTAGATTAATTAAACTTGATAAATAATGACTTTTAAAATAAAAGATCACAACACGGTCCCTTCGTCTATCGGTTAGGACAGCTGGTTTTCATCCTGCAAAGGGGGGTTCGATTCCCCCAGGGACCGCCATAAAATATGCATTATTACACATATATGCTTAAATCGATTACATACGGTACTAATAAGACTTATGTAGGGTATACAAATGATATAAAAAATAGACTTCTTAAGCATAATTCAAATAAAGGAGCAAAGTCTACAAAAGGATATAAATGGTTGTTAATTTATAGCAAAAAATTTAAAAGTAAAAAAGAGGCTATGTCATTTGAATATAAACTTAAAAAAGACAGGCCTTTAAGAAAGAAAATTTTGCAAGAAAGCTATTAATGAAAATATCTATATTATTACCTTATAAAGAAAACTTTTCACCCGCTCATGCAGGCGCGGTCTCTATTTTTGTAAATGACATAACCAATGTAAGTATATTTAAAAAAAGTACACTAATATTTGGAAATACACATTCTAAAAAAAAACTATCTTCAAATTATATTAATCTTAGTTTACATAAAAAATTATTACAAAGTACTAGTAAGCAATATGTTGACAGTTTTATAAACCATGAAAAAAAAATCAATTCTGATTTGATTGAAGTTCATAATAGACCAAATTATATAAATTTGATTAGAAAAGAATTTAAAAAAAAACTTATCCTATATTTTCATAATGATCCTTTATCAATGAATGGATCTAAAAAGGTGTCTGAAAGACTATACTTACTTAATAAAGTTGATAGGTTAGTTTTTAATAGTCAATGGTCTAGAAGGAGATTTTTTGTAAACATTGAAAATGATTTTTTATTTGAAAAAACATATGTCTGTTACCAATCAGCACCTAAAACAAAAGTTAATTTTACAAAAAAACAAAAAATTATTTCATTTGTTGGAAAGCTTAATTCAGCAAAGGGATATGATTTATTTGGTTTAGCAATTCAAAAAATTCTAGACAAGCATATCGACTGGAAAGCAGTAGTAATAGGTGATGAACCAAGAGAAAAAATTTTTTTTAAACATAAAAATCTTCAAGTTGTTGGTTTCAAAACAAATAAATTTATATTAAATTTTTTAAAAAAAGTAAGTATTTCAGTTGTTTCGTCTAGATGGAATGAACCTTTTGGTAGAACGAGTTTAGAAGCAGCAAGCAGAGGTTCCGCTGTTATTATTAGTAATCGTGGAGGATTACCTGAAACAGCAAAAGATGCTATAATACTAAAGACTTTGACTGTAAATAATATTTACAAATCTATTAATCGTTTAATTAATAACAAAAAACTTTTGTTAAGTTTACAAAAAAAAAATTATAATAGTTTTAAACTAAACCATAATTATGTATGTGGTATAATTGATGGAATTAGAAATCAATTTATAAATGAAAGAAAAATTTCTACATTTAATGTAGATAGAAAATCAATTTTAAAGATTCTTCATATAACAAATTTAAATGAAAGATTTAATGGAAGATTGCATTATAATACTGGTAGACGATTAAATAACGGTTTTATTAGATTGGGACATAATGTTTTAACTGTTAGCGATAGAGATATAGTTAATAAAGCAAAAAATATTGGAGATTTTAAAGGTACAAAAGCTCTTCAAAATATAATTATTGATAGTTACAATAATTTTAAACCAAATCTAGTTATTTTGGGTCATGCTGATGCTGTTCAAACAAATACTCTTGAATATTTAAAAGAAAAAAATAAGGAGTTAAAAACATCACAGTGGTTTTTAGATCCTTTAGGAAAACATGGTCCAGATTACATAAAAAATACGAATAGAATTGAGCATAAGAAATATTTCATGGATACTACATTCTTAACAACTGATCCAAATTCTATATCTTTAAATATTAAAAATAGTTTTTTTATGCCTAATCCTTGTGATCACTCATTTGAAACTTTGAAAAATTATGAAAATGATAATTTATATGATGTTTTTTTTGCTATGAGTCATGGTGTTCACAGAGGTCAATTAAAAAAAGGTAAGAAAGATGACCGAGAAGTATTTATTAATAAACTTTTATCTAAAAATCAGGATATTAATTTTGACATATATGGAATGAATAATATTCAACCAATTTGGGGACAAGATTTCATTTCAAAAATATCCAATTCTTCTATGGGTTTAAATTTAAGTAGGGGTAAACCAGTTAAATATTATAGTAGCGATAGAATTGCTCAACTACTAGGAAATGGATTATTAACATTTATTCATAAAGACACCATGTTTAATGATTTTTTAGGTACAGATGAAATAGTTCTTTATAAAAATTTGGAAGATTTAAGTGATAAAATAAATAGATATAAAATAGATAAAAAAAATAGAAAAAGAATTGCAAAAAATGGTAAAAACGCTTACTTCAATAATTTTAATTCGACGAAGGTTTCAAAATACATAATTGATAAGACTTTTGGTGTTAAATCTAAAGAATCCTACATTTGGGATTAAATGGATAAAAATAATAAAATTATTATATTCAAAAATGATAGAACTGGTGATCTACTTGTATCTATAAATGCAATT
>JAOHCJ010000013.1 GCA_028095445.1 Candidatus Pelagibacter sp. | reverse complement strand
AGAAATTATAATATTTTTATTTTGAATTAATTTTTTTTCAATATCAGAATTATAAAATTTTATTACTCTTTCATAGGTATCTTTAAGTGACTCTGTATCTGGAATTTGTTCAACAGGGATTTTTTTATAAACATCAATATTTAATGGGTGATAAGGGTTATTTCTGCTTAGGGGCTCAGGCTTAACATCCCAAGATCTTCTAAACTCATGAATTTTGTCCTCACCAAGCTTTTTTCTCATTTCATCTTTATTTAAGCCAGTTAATGCACCATAATGTCTTTCATTTAACTGCCATGCTTTTACAGGATCTTCTTTGCTTCTTAAAGTGTTTTGGATAAGTTTTAAGGTATTAATTGATCTCAATTGAAAAGATGAAAAAAAATAATCTATTTTAAGCTTTAATTCTCTTATAAATTCACCAGATCTGCATGCTTCTAATTTTCCTTGGGCAGTAAGATCTACGTTAACCCATCCGGTAAATCTTTTCTGTAGATTCCACTCACTTTGGCCATGTCTAACTAAAATTAAATGAGGCATATGATATATTTTGATAACTGATAAAACTGATAAAATAAATAAAATTATTATGAAAAAAATAAATAATATTTTAATTAAGGTTTTTCACTGTGTTAATTTAGTACTAATAATATTTTATTTATTTCCAGGAAGTATATTGGGTTATTTCTTGTATAAAAACCCTTCTATTCAACCTCAAATTACAAAAGATTTTTTAATTTCTTCTAATCATTTTTATGTCTTTATTTTTTTATCTACAATTGGAGTTTTAGCTTATCGAAATAACAAGAAAATTAATTTTTTGATTATTTATCTATTTTTGCTATCTATTTTTCTTGAATTCTTTCATATGTTTATTCCCAATAGAGGTTTTGAGTTGAGTGATTTATTTGGCAATATCGCAGGTGTTATATTAGTGGTTATTATTTATAAGATTAAAAAAAGATATGAATAAAATAAATCATATCTTTTTAACACTACTAATTTTATTTGTCTCAGCTTGTTCTTCAATACCAAAAAATACATCTAATAGTTGTTCAATTTTTAATGAGAGGTATTTATGGTATAAACATGCCAAAAAAACAGAGGAAAAATGGGGAACACCAATCCATGTACAATTAGCAATAATTAAAATGGAGTCTGATTTTGATTGGTTAGCAAAACCTGCAAGACAAAAGATATTTAAGGTTATTCCTTTTAAAAGGCCCTCAAGTTCTTTTGGATATTCACAAGCAGTAAAAGGAACATGGGAACAGTATAAAAATGAAACAGGAAATAAATTAGCTACAAGAACAAGATTTAAAGATAGTGTTGATTTTATTGGATGGTATACAAATAAAACAGAATCTATTTTAAAAATATCCAAAAAAGATGCTTTTAGACAATACCTAGCTTACCATGAGGGGTGGGGAGCCTATAAAAATTATAAAAATAACAAAAAAGTTATAGGATTAGCAAAAAAAGTAAAAAAACAATCAGATAAATACAGATCTCAATTACAAAAATGTCAGAAAAAATTAAATAGAAATAAATATATAATTTTTTAGCGTAATTGTTTTTTTAGCTCAATATCTACAGCATCAATTCTTTTAGTATTTTTTGTAAGTGCCAAATACATTGTTGGGGTTACATATAAAGTAAAAAATGTTGAAATTATCATCCCACCTAAAATAGTTGCTCCTACAGCTAACCTAGAAGTTTCTCCTGCACCCGGTCCAATATTCCCTACTACTAGTGGTAACATTGCAATCATTGTGCTTATAGAGGTCATCATAATTGGTCTAAATCTAAGGTCGCAAGCTTCTTTAATAGATGACTCTATACTTTTTCCGACAGCTCTTAATTGATTAGCATAATCAACTATTAGAATACTATTTTTAGTAGAAATTCCAATTAGTATGACAAGGGCAATTTGTGAAAAAATATTAATTGAGCTATTCAAAAATAAAATAAATATTAGACCACCAAATAAAGCAAGTGGAACAGTTAATATTATTATAAATGGGTGTATAAATGAGTTAAAGGTTGCTGCCATCACTAAATAGGCAGTCAATAGTGCTAGCCCAAAAATAATAAATAATTCATTGCTGGTTTCTTTCAACTCTTCGGATTTTCCTTTCCATGCAATTTGATTATTTATTTGAGAGTCAGATAAAGTTTGTTCTAGATAATTGATAGCCTCAGAAAGAGTATAATCTTCAGATATATTCGCTGAAATCGTTACAGCTCTTTGTCTATTATACCTAGCTAATTTTTTTGCTGATCCTTTTTCTTTAAATTCAACTAAATTTGCTAGTGAAATTAGCTTACCTGTAGTATTTGATCTCACAAAAATTTTTGTTAAACCCTCTTTATTTCGCCTGTCGACCAAATATTGTTGAAGGATAATAGGATACTCTTTTCCTAGTTTGTTGAATTTAGTTACAGTTTTACCTCCGTAAAGAGTTTCTAAAGTTTTTCCGATTGACTCAGTTGAAATACCTAAATCTTTAGCTCTATTTTTATTAATAGATAATTTTATTTCTGGTTTATTTCTTGAATAATCTGAATCAATTCTGGATAAATTTTTATTTTTTCTTAATTTTGATATAATTATTTTTTGTTTTTTTTCTAGTTCATCATAACTACTTCCTAATAAAACCATTTGGACAGGCTTGTTATAACTAGATACTCTTATCGATTGAGGGGATATAGGAAAAGCAACTGTTTCAGGCACTGTAACAATTTTTCCAATCGCCTGTCTCATTATAGTTTGTGAGTTTTGTTTTCTATTTTTCCAATCATCTAGTAAAGCAATAATTATAAAACTATTAAAAGAATTTTTATTACTTCCAAATCCAGGAACTCTCATAATAAATCTTTTGTATGGACTATTTGTGGATTGCAGCAAAGTAATCAATCGCTTTTCAACATCTTCAGCTCTTTTTTCAGTATACTCAAATGAACTTCCTTCATCGGTAAAACCAAGAACAAGATAAACTCCCCTATCTTCCATTGGTAATAATTCTTTTTTAGTAAAATTGTATAAGATACTAGATCCAATGATTGTTAAAATTAAAAATGAAATAACAATCTTTTTTTTGGTTAACCAGAATAAAAGAGTTTCTTGATAGAAATTTGAAAAAGTTTTAAAAAATTTATCAAATTTTACAACAAAAAAGTTTTGTTTTGGTTTTTTAATTAAAAATTTACTACCCAACATTGGTGATAAAGTTAAAGCTACAAATGAAGATACCACAATAGAAAAAGTTAGTGCTATTGCTGTCTCTCTAAATAGAGTGCCAGCAATTCCATCAATAAAAATTAAAGGAAGAAATACTGCAACCAAAATTAAGGTTGTAGCTATAATTGCAAAACTAATTTGTTTAGATCCTTTGTAAGCTGCTACTAATGGTGTTTCTCCATTTTCAATCCTCCTATATATTGCATCAGTCATTATCACAGAGTCATCTGTAATAATTCCTATTGCCAAAATAAAACTTAAAAGAACAAATATATTTATTGAAAGTCCAAATAAATAAATTCCCAAAAAAGATGCTATTAGGCTTACTGGCAAAGCAATAGCTGGAACAATTACAGCCTTAAGATTACCTAAAAATAAATAAATAATTGCTACAACTAATATAAATGCAATTACTAGAGTCTTATATACTTCTTGTATTGCAGTACCTACATATGTTGCTCGGTCAAAAGCAACCTCCATACTAATACCATCAGGTAACGTTTTTTTAACTTCAATTATTTTTTTTCGAATATTTTTAGATAATTCAACAGTCGATGCCCCACTTTTTGCATAAATACCAATACCCACAGTTTTTTGATTTAAAGCATTTTTTGTTTGCGCCTTAAAAAGAGTTTTTTCAGACACTGGTCCAAATTCAACATTTGCAATATCTGAAAGTCTTATGATGCTATTTTTAATCTTTTTAATAGGTAGTTGTTTTAACTTTTCAATATCATCATATGATTTATCCAAATTTAATGTTAAATCTATGTTGTTTGCTTCCAGCGTACCAGCAGGTAAACTAATATTTTCTTTTCTTAGAGCTTCTTCAACTTCTTGAATAGTTAAATTATTAGCAGCTAATTTAATTGGATTAATCCATACTCTTACACTTAAATCCCTTAAACCACCTGTCATAATTCGTCCAACATTTTTAACACTGGAAAATTGATCTACCAAATATCTTTCCGTATAATCTCCAAGTTCTAAATCATTCCATGTTGAAGAAGTTACACTTAACCACATAGTGGTTGTAAACCCAGCTGCTTGTTTTAATATTTGGGGTGCATTAGCTTCACTTGGTAAGTTATCGACTATTCTTGCGACTCTTTCTCTTATATCGTTAGCAGCATTATCTAAATCAATATCTGTATTAAACTCAACATTGATTGTACTGCTGCCATTTTCTGAATATGAGTCAATATTTTTAATTCCTTCAGCTCCACCAACAACATCTTCAATGACTTGAGTAACTTCTTGATCAATAATTGATGCTGATGCAGATTTATAATCCACTTTAATTTGTACAACAGGTGGCTGTAATCCATCTGGTAATTCTCTTACTGGCAACTTTGAAAAAACAAATATTCCAAACACAATCAATATAAGAGACATTACCCAAGCAACAACCGGTCTTCTTATACTTACATCAGTTATATACATTATTTTTCAATTGGTTTTATTTCACCTCTTGGGCGTACTTTTTTAAGTCCTTCTGCAACAATATTTTCTCCTTCAATTAATCCGGACAGAACTTCAACATAACCACTATTTCTTATTCCAATCCTAATTTCAGTTTTATTTGTGATATTTTTTTCTGAAACTTTATACACATAAATTTTGTCACCTTCTAACATGATGCTTGTGTCTGGTATTCCAAGAGAATTTCTTTCATTAAAATTAACAGTAACTTCTAGAAGTGAGCCTGGAATTAACTCAGCACCTTTATTATCAATTTTGACTCTTATTAAAAGACTTCTGGTTTCTGCATTTATTCTACTTGAAACAGCATGAACCATTCCATTATAAACCTTTGTTTTATTACCCGAGAATTTAGCAGTTATAGGTAATCCTTTTTTAATTACAGATGCAAAGATTTCAGGAATTTTTAAATCAGAATAAATAACTGAATTATCATCCAATGTAATTATTATTGAATTATTAGAATCAAGAATATCCCCTGTGATTCCTCGGTATCCCAAGATACCATTAAATGGAGCAACAATATTTTTATCCTTAAGTTGTAATATTATCTCATCTTTTTTAACATATTCTTTTAGGTTTAATTCTCCAATTAAGTCACTTCTTTTAACCCTAAATGACTCATTTTTTTTTGATACTGCAGTTCCAAAACTTTCAATTTTTTCTGAAAAATTAATTTTGACAACTTTTGTTACAATAATTCCTGGAGGAGGTCTTTTACTAAATTTTTTTGCAAAATGTTGTCCAATCATCATTCTACCAATCACAACAATAGCTATGATTAAAAAAAATATTATTAGTATTGATGTGACTTTAGTTGATCTTTTCATTATTAAAATTTTCCATACTCACTCCATGATCCGTCGTAAATAGTAGGCATATATTTATTCTCTATTAAAGAATAAGCAAGTGCTAAAACTGAGGCAGTAACACCTGAACCACAAGAAAACACAAGATTTTTATTAAGGTCACATTTAGTAGATTGAAATTTTTCAAAAATTTTATCTTTAGAAATGAAAGTTTTATCATCATTTAATAATTCCAAAAAAGGTAAGCAAAAAGAATTTTGTATTGAGCCACTTTTTAAACCTTTTCTTGGCTCGGTAACTTTGCCTTCAAATCTATCTTTGCTTCTTGCATCAATAACATTAAATTCTTTTTTAGAAATATTTTTGTCTATTTGTACTTTGTTTTTTACTAGTTCTTTTTTTTCAGTTACCTTATAATTACTTTTTATAATTTTAGTTGTGTTGGCAGTAGTAGTTTTATTTTCTTTAATCCACTTTTTTAGACCTCCATCTAATACATGAACTAAAATTGGGTTATGACCAAAATAAATAAAGTTATACCAGCATCTACAAGAGCTAACCACATCCGAATTGTCATAAATAACTATTCTGTCTTCATTTTTAATACCCATACTTGAAATAATACTTTTCCAAGATTTGAAGTCAGTCAGCATATGAGGTAAATCAGTATTTTTTTTTGAGTTTTTATCTAAATCAAAAAAAATAGAATTTTGAATATGTTGTTTTTTATATTCTTCAAAACCATTTCTATTTGTTTGAGGCATGTGCCATGAACAATCAATAATTTTTACTTTATCAAAATTATCCTCTAACCATTTTGTAGTAACCAAAGACATATTATCTTTTTTCCAAATATCTTTGATGATACTCTTCTGCAGGGCAGTAGTTTTTGACTAAAGATATATTTGTCACTACCTTGCCGGACAATTTTTCATTAGTTTTTTTTTTAACTTCTTCAGCAATAATTTTTTGTTTATCATTTAAGTAAAATATTTCACTTCTATACTGTGTTCCAAAATCTGGTCCTTGAGAATTTAAGGTTGTTGAGTCATGAATTTCAAAAAAAAATTTCAAAATTTTTTCATATGAAATTATTTTGGGATCAAAGTCCAATTTAACTACTTCAGCATGATTGGTTGTTCCTGTGCAAACATCTTTATAGCTTGTTTCTTTATTATTACCACCACAGTAACCAACCTCAGTTTTAACTACTCCATCAAGTTTACTAAACTTAATTTCTGGCCCCCAAAAACATCCCAAACCTAAAATTGCTATTTCCATTGATTATCCTTTAATTTACTTTACAAATTATTCTTATGTTAACTAAAAATCAATTAGGCTTTTTGTACATGTTTATGTCGGTATGTGCATTTTCTATAATGGACTTAATTGTTAAATGGTCTGAGCACTATCCTTTAGGGCAAGTATTATTTTTTAGGGGTTTTTTTGGTGTGGTTCTTTATTTTATTATAATGCCAAGAGATAGAATTAAAAATTTTTATTATACAAAAAGAGCAGGTTTACACTTTTTAAGATGTTTGTTTGGATTAATTGCTCTAATTGCAATATTTATAGCTTTAAGAAATTTACCATTGGCTACAGTAGTTAGTATCTCTTTTGCTGCACCAATCTTTACAACAATTTTTTCAATTTTTTTCTTAAGTGAAAAAGTGGGACTCTATAGATGGCTAGCAGTATTAATTGGTTTCATAGGAATAATCGTAATAACCGAACCTGGCTTTGACTCTTTAAATGTATATTATATTTATCCAATAATATTTTGCTTAGGTTTATCCTATGTTGCTATTGCAATTCGACAACTATCAACAACAGAACCTGTATGGCTTATTTCTCTAAATTTCTCAGCAGCCATTACATTGGCAAGTTTATTTACAATACCTTTTGGTTGGGTAATACCTGAACTAAAGGATTTATTTTTATTATGCATGATTGGATTTTTAGGGGGTTTTGCAAATTTATGGCTAAGCCAATCTTTTAAACTATCTGAAGTATCTTTGGTTTCTCCATTAAAATATTTGGCCTTAGTTTTTGGAATAATTTTTGGATATTTAATTTGGGATGAAATACCTACAATAAAAACTTTATCGGGTGCACTATTGGTAGTTTTTTCGTCTTTAATTATTCTTAGAAGAGAAATTTACCATAAAGAAAAAATACCATCTACTACCAGACATGAGTAAAGCACCAAAATATTGGAATACAGCAAAAAAATATTTATCAAAAAAAGATAAAACCATGTCCTTTTTAATAAAAAAATATAAGTCTCCATCTGAAACTGTACTTACTTCAAGAAAAGATGTGTTTTATTCATTGTGTAAAAGTATCATCGGTCAGCAAATAAGCATAGCAGCAGCTAATTCTGTTTTTTTAAAATTTAAAAAAAGATGCAAGAATAAGATTAATGCAAAAACAATTTCAAAATTATCTAATATTCAATTAAAAAGTTGTGGACTTAGTAGACAAAAAGTTAGAGGAATAAAAAGTTTAGCAAAGCAAACATTAGATAAATCCTTTAATTCTAAATTAATTATTAAGATGTCTGATGAAGAAGCGATAATTTATTTATCTCAGTTAAGACAAATTGGCAGGTGGTCAGCTGAAATGATTTTATTATTTACTTATAATCGTTCAAATATATGGCCTATACAAGATATAGGGTTATTAAGAGCAATTTCAAAAAATTATAAAAAAAAATATTTACCACCAGAATCTTATATAAAATTACTTCAAAAAAAATTTACCCCTTATTGCTCTGTAGCTACTTGGTATCTTTGGAGAAGTATAGACCCAGAGCCAATACAATATTAAATTCCTTCTACAATTTGTATATGTCTGTTAAACTCTCCATTTCCAATTTTCATAGCTTCCTGATATTCATTTGATTGATAACAATTGACAGCCTCTTCTAAGCTTGGAAACTCTATTAAAACAGTTCTTGGTGTGGGTGTACCTTCAATAGTTTCTATTTTACCTCCTCTTGCAAGTATTTTACCTTTATATTTTTTTATAGCAGGAGTCGCTTTTTCTGCATATTTTTTAATGTTTTCTAAATTTTTTAAATCTTTATAAATTGCAATCCAGTATGCCTTCATTATTCATCTATCCAATTAATAAATTTATCTTTATTTCTTAAAATATAGGAGGGTAACAAACTTATATCAATTTTATATAGTTTGTTTGCACCATCAAATTTATTTTGTTTTTGATCAGCCTTAATGTTGTAAATAGTTTTTTTATTATTCATCATCTCTTCAATTTTTTTTTCTCCAATAGGGCTTAAATCATAATCTATATGATGTAGATAAGATTTAAGTTTTTTTTCAATACCTTTTGGACTTTTTAAATAAGAAAAATGCCAACCACCATTCCTAATAAACAAAATATCATGATATTTTCTTTTAGAAAAGTAGGCATCAAGTCTCCACCAGCTATATTTTCTATCTTTAATATCTCTTAGCCATTGCGGAGATTCAAGATTTTTCATTTTACAAACTTTAGTTCCAACCCAAGTATAATCTTTTAATTTTAAATTAAATTTGTAGTACATCATATCTTGTTCAAAAAAGACAAATTTATTCTTGATTTTTTTTAAATCTACTTTTCTTAAATCAGGTATTTCATCTAAATCTGAGATCATTATCCAATCCTCTTTGTTAGCGTTGAGAATTCCTTGGCTAATTTGATTTCGCTGAAGATTTTCTCTTTTCCAAGCATTAAATACAGATTTTCTATAAATTTCTTTTTCATCATCATTGCTTATAATTTCTTCTATTTCAGGAGGAACATCATCTATTAAAATATATTTAATTTTATTCTCAAATTTTTTAAATTTATCGATATCAAATAATGGATCTCTTTTTTCACCCTTATGATTATACATAGATTCTATGATTATAAATCCATCAACAAAGTCATTTAAAAAATTTAGTCTTACATCTAAAACAACATCTTCATCAAAGTACATAAAGCAATCAAATATTTTCATAATTTTTATTGTTTTTTATTTATATTTATATGATAAAAAATTTTATGGCAGATAAATTAATTATCACATTTGAAGAATATACAAAAATTGTTGAAAAATTAGCAATAGATATTCATTTCAACTATAAGCCTACAGTATTAGTGGGTATTATGAGGGGTGCCGCACCTATACTTGACATTCTTTCTAGAATTTTAAAATTACCGATAGCCTATATAGTTATTCAAAGTTACTCAGGAAAGGGCATGGAAGACAAACAAGGTCAACTTATGTTTGCTAGAGAAATTAGTTCATTAGCGGAAAATAAAGATTTTGATAGAGTTCTTTTAGTCGACGATTTATCTGATACAGGACTGACATTAAATAAAAGTATTGAATGGTTAAAAAAATATGAACCAACAAAAAATTTTATTAAAGAAGTTAAAACAGCCTGTTTATGGAAAAAGAAATCATCTACTTTTGAACCAGATTTTTGTCCAGTAAAATTAGATTCAGACCCTTGGATTGTTCAGCCAACAGAACATTATGAAGAGTTATCAATGGAAGAAATAATCAAGAGAAATAAATAGGGCTAGAATTTAAACTAGCCCCATAAATTATTTTTTAAGCAACAGCAAAACTTACAGCACTTAATATTGCAATTACCCATATTGCTGGAGAAGTACTTGAAAACTTACCAGTAAATAACCTGATCAAAGCATAAGAAATAAATGCTAAGGCAATACCATTGCTGATGCTATATGTTAAAGGCATGGCTATCATTGCAAGAATTGCAGGAGCTGACTCACCAATATCGTCCCACTCGATGTCTGTAATATTTCTTACAAATAAAACCGAAACATATAGAAGTGCAGCCCCGTCAATTTCTTTTGGTAAGCTAGTTGCTAGAGGCGAAAGGAATAAGCAAGCTAAAAATAAAACACCAATTGTTAAAGAGGTCATTCCTGTTCTTCCGCCTGCTTTAACACCAGCACCAGACTCAACATAACTTGTGACAGTAGTTGTTCCCATCATTGCACCAGCGACAGTTCCAACGCTGTCTGCCATCATTGCTTTATCAATATCCTGAACTTTTCCTTTGCTATCAACTTTACCTGCAACATTTGCAACTGAAGTTAAAGTTCCAGCAGTATCAAAAAAGTCAATAAATAATAATGTAAATATTACCGTAGACATTCCGGCTGTAAATGCAGCAGTTAGATCAAAATCAAATAGATAAGTCATTGGAGGAATACTTCCAACAACACCATTAAATTTTGCAAGTCCACTTACCCATGCAATAATACTAAAAACAATAATTCCAATAATAATATTTCCTTTAATATTAAGTTTTTCCATAACTATCATTGAAACAAAAGCTAGACAGGCAAGTAAAATTAAAGGATTTTTCATATCACCTATAGTGACAAGAGTTACAGGATGATCAGCAACAACACCCATAATTTCTAAACCAATAATTGCTAAGAATAGTCCGATTCCAGCACCAATCCCAAGCTTTAAACTTTTAGGAATTGAATTAATTAACCACGCTCTAATTGGTGTTAATGATATTATTAAGAATAATATACCAGCAACTAATACTGCTCCAAGTGCTGCTTGGGGCGTATATCCCATTCCAGCAACCACTCCAAATGCAACAAAAGCATTAATTCCCATACCAGGTGCCAAACCAATTGGCCATGTTTTTCCGTAAAATGCCATTATGAAACAGGCAAGTGCGGTTGCAACGATTGTAGCTGTAAACACAGCTCCGAAATCAAAGAAACCTTTCTCTGGCCCTGCGAATTCTCCTGACAATATAAATGGATTTAAAAACATTATATAAGCCATTGTTAAAAATGTAGTTACACCAGCTATTACCTCTGTTTTAAAATCAGTTTTGTGTTTTTTATAGTTAAAATAATTTTCTAACATTGATCCTCCTAAGATTAGATTGACTAATATTAGATTCTTCAGAAAAATACTCTCAAAAACATAGTCTTATTCACATAATACAACTAATAAGTTTATATTTGTGGCACATTTAGCATGTTAAAAATATTATATGTATAAATTTAAATTTCTTTTTTTAAGTTTATTTTTTTTGATACTGATGTCTGGATGTCAAACTATTAAGCAAAAAACAGACGCAATTGTTGAAAAAGAAAATAACAAATTGAGCCAATACATAGGAAAGCCTTCAGACAATCTTCAAATGGATTTAGGAAAGCCGGATGAAGATTTTAGAAATGAAATGGGTAATTTAGAACTTGTTTATAATACAAAAAAATATGGAATCCTTTGTGAAAGAAGATTTGAGGTAAATGCTAACTCTATTGTAATAGGATTTGTATCAAACGGATGTTTCTAATACATGTGGGAAAAAATCCCCACATGTAAGATTAATACTTATCTAATTTCAATAAGTTTTTTCTTTTTATATTCAGGGACAATTCTTTCACATGCAATAATTAAAAGACCATCTTTTAACTCAGCATCATTTACTTTTACGTCTTCTGCAATTGTAAATGATCTTGAAAACTGTCTTTGTGAAATACCTTTATGAATAATTTCACCATCATTAGGTTTTCCATCTGATTTATTAACTTGTTTAGTTCTTACAGTTAATAAATTGTCTTCAAATTCAACTTCAACATCTTTTTTATTAAAACCAGCCAATGCAACCTCAATAGCATAGTTGTCTTTGCCAGTTTTTCTAATGTTATATGGTGGGTAATTAGATTGCATGGTTAACCCTCCATTTCCTAACATGCTTTCAAATTGATCAAACATATCGTCAAATCCAATTGAAAATGGTCTTAAAGTGTTAAATATAGATAAATCTCTACTTGTCATAGTTCCTCCATTGTTAGCAAGGTTGATTTAGTAAGCCCCATTAGGCAACTTACAATTAATACATAAGGACTATTTCTAAATTTTCAAGATATCAAAACTAAACTTTTTCTATAATTTTTAATGCAAAGGCATAATCAAGAGCAATTTCTTCAATAGCCCCATCTCTTCCTGATTTACCTCCATGACCTGCATTCATTTCAGTCTTTAAAAGTAATAAGTTGTTATCAGTTTTATAGTCTCTAAGTTTAGCTGTAAACTTTGCAGGCTCATCAAACAAAACTCTATTATCACTTAAGCTAGTTGTAATTAATATGTGAGGATAATCCATTTTTTTAATATTATTATATGGAGCATAAGAGTAAATATAATCAAAATGTTCTTTGTTATCTTGAGCATTCCCAAATTCATCAAACTCACCGACAGTTAGAGGTAATGAATGATCTAAATTAGTTGTTAAAGAGTCTACGAACGGAACAGCCATTATAATACCTAAAAATAATTCTGGTGCTTGATTAACAACAGTTCCCATAAGAAGACCACCAGCAGAGCCACCCATTCCAATTATCTTATTATTTGAGGTATATTTATTTTCAATTAGATATTTTGCTGAAGCTATATAATCTTCAAAAGTATTTTTTTTATTAAGAAGTTTTCCTTCTTTCCACCACTTCATTCCTCTTTCCATACCCCCTCTAATATGAGCTGTAACCCAAATAATATCTCTATTTATTAAACTTAATCTAGTAGATGAAAAACCAGGACTCATTGAACTTCCATAACTTCCATAACCATATAATAATAAATTTGCAGACCCATCTAATTTAGTATTTTTATGCCTTGTAATTGTGAGAGGAACCATTCTTCCATCGTGTGATCTACAATCAACTCTTTCAACAATATAATCTTCAGGATTATGTCCCGAGGGAATCTTTTGTTCCTTTATTAATTTTTTTTCTTTTGTATCTAAGTTGTATAGATATACTCTCGACTGTGTTTTTGGAGATGAATAACCTAAATAAACTTGATCAGTATCTTTATCTCTTTGAATTAAGGATATTCCAGGAACGTAAACATTTTCGTCTGAAAAAATAAGCTCTTCTTCCATTCCAGTTTTGATATTTTTTACAAATAATTTATCTAGAGCATTGGAAGTTTCAGATCTTATTATCCAATTTTTTAAAAATGTTAATCCACCAATTAGAACCTCTTCTTTTGCAGGAATAAACACTTCCCATTCTGAATTTTCTAAATTATCAGTTATATCAATTTTGAAATCCTCAGCCCCCTCATTTGTATGATTATAAAATTTGCCATTCCATGAATTAACTGAATAAAGTATTCCTTTTTTCCGTTTTTTTATTAATTTGGGTTTTGGATCTTTTTCATCAACATTAAAATAATATTGTTCAGAAGTATTGTGATCAGATGTTGTTATAAAAAAATATTTTTCATCTGAGCTTAAACCAATCCCTACAGTAAATGCTTCACTTTTTTCCTCAAAAATTAACTGATCATCTTGAGTGTCTGTACCTATTTTGTGTCTATAAATTTTTCTTGGTCGATGATTGTTGTCTAACTTTGAATAAAAAATATACTCATCATTTAAACTAAAAGTTATAGCACCCGAAGTTTCTTTTATTTTTTCAGTAATTAGTTTTTTACTTTTAATATCTCTTATGTAAATTGTGTAATATTCGGAACCCTTTATGTCTAATGAGTACCCAAGATACTTATCATTAAAACTAACCTCTAAGTCACCAACACCAAAATACTCTACATTCAGTTTTTCTTTTTCATTATCTCCATTCCAGATTTCTTCAATATCATTACTACCAATTTTTTTTCGTAATTTAATAGAGTAATTGCCCTTTGCTGTTGTTTTTGTCCAATATTCATAATCGGTATCTTTATATGGCAAAGATTCGTCATCTAATTTTATTCTTCCTTTTATTTCATTAAATAACTCTTTTTGAATCTTTTGAGTGTCTGATAAATGAAGCTCAGCATAAGAGTTTTCGTCCTCTAGATATTTTCTTACTTCAGGGTTTAATTTTTTGCTATCTTTTAAGACTTCCAAGATATCATCTTGATGTATCCAGCTATAGTTATCTTCCCAAGTGGTATCATGGCATGTTTTTATTTCTGATTTTTTTTTAAGTTGTGGTATTTTCATAAGAAAAATTTAAATATATGAATATAATAATTTATACACTAATTATTTTAGTAATTACTTATTTTCTACTAAAATCGGTGGCAAATACATCGTCTAAGAAAATATCTAAAAATTTGAGGAAATTAATTTTTTTTGTTTCTATAGCTTTTGCAATTTTACTTGCTTTTGGAGGAAAATTTTTACTTAGTTTACCACTAACTTTATTAAGTTTAGCTATAGTAAAATTAAAGGGTTTTTCTATATTTCAATTAATAGGTTTATTTCGACTTATTCAAACATTAAGAAGATCAGGTAGATTTTCGTTTAATCAGAGTAGAAACATCAAAAATTCTTCATCATTATCTTTGGAGGAAGCATATAAAATTTTGAATCTTAATATAAATAAACCAATTACAAAAGATGATGTTAATAAAGCTTACATTCAAATACAAAAAAAAATTCATCCAGATATATCTCCAGAAACCTCCAGGCTATCTATGATCGTAAATGAAGCAAAGGAAATTGTATTAAAAAATATTTCTTAATTTAAAATTTTATTAAATTGTTCAAAAATTTTTTTTGGACTAATTTTTTCTTTTCCAAGAGTATTATGTGTTACAGTCTTTTCACCATCGGGTATGATAGGATACATTTTTGGACTATAACTACCATAAAGCAATGGAGTATCGGCCATTAAAACAATTGTCTTAATTCCTAAACCTGAAGAAAGATGACTAAAACTAGAATCGTTACAAATTGAAATATCACAATTCTTAATAAGAGGAAGTATTTCATTTAAATTTAAGTCATCTAGTGCAACACATCTATCTCTGTATTCGGTATTAAGTATTTCGTGTAAAATTTTTTGTTCATCAATATTTTTTCCGGTAGCTAAAAAAAATCTGCATTTATGTTTTTGTGTCACTAATCTCATAAAGTTTATAAAGACTTTCGAAGGAATTCTTTTTGTTGGACCTGAGCCACCAACACCTAATAGGATATTTATTTCTTCATTATTTATTCTATAACGTAATTTAGCATTTTTAATTAATTGATCATTTATAAAAATCTGGGGGTTACTTTCTGTTTCTATATCAAGCTCTTTTTTTATAAAATATTTAGCAGTGTTTATTATATGTTGATTCTTTTTTTTTAATAATGGGTATTGATAAATATTCTTAATCCCAGCAATTCTTGATATTAAGTTGAATCTAAAAGATGAATTAAATATAAAAATTTTATCAAAATTATATTTCTTTAAATCCTTAGCAAGGTTATATGATCCAATAATTCCGTCGTGGCGTCCATTTTTGATTTTATTACCACGATCAAGAATAATTATTTGATTGATTGCTTTGTTATCTTTAAGAAACTCTATAGCTTTTGAGTTTTCTTTTACTAAGATGCTTACTGGAATTCCAAAATTTTTAGAAATAGCCTCTATAAATGGTAAAAAAATTACCATATCACCGATACCCATTCTATTTTGTACGGCTAAAATTTTCATTTATTGTTTTATCATCTTTACTAAATTATAATTTTATATAAGTTTTCACCATGAGTAAAATTCAAGGCATTTATGCGGCATCCATGTCTATATTTAATAAAGACTTAAGCTTAAATATTGAAAAAACCATCAGCCACGCAGAAAAAATAATTGATCAAGGATGTCACGGTGTGGCTATTTTTGGCAGCACAGGACAAGCCCAGCTAATTTCTGTGAGTGAAAAAATTAGCTTGATGAACAAGCTATCTCAAAGTCAATATAAAGATAAATTTTTAATAGGAACTGGTCTCAATTCTTTAAGCGAAACTATTAATTTAATGAAGGTATCTTCATCTTTAAATTTTAATGATTTTTTAGTCATGCCTCCTGCATATTATAAGTATGGAGATAAAGAAGTAATAGAATTTTATTCAAGAGTAATTGATGCAGTACCAAGTAGTAAGATAATTTTATACAATTTTGAAAAATTATGCGGATATAGATTTAGTACTGAGTGTGTAGAAGAACTTGTAAAAAAATTTCCAAAACAAATTGTGGGAGTTAAAGATAGCTCATATAATCTTTATGAAAATTTAAAAATAGATAACTTTTCAGTCTTACCGGGATCAGAATTAAAGCTTTTAAAAGGTTTAGACCTTGGATGTGCAGGGATTATTACTGCAACATGTAACGTAACAGCCAGCTTATCTAGAAAAGTTTATGATGATTTTATTAATAAAAAACAACAATCTACTAATGAAATATTATGTAAAGTAAGAAGTACATTTGATCAGTATAATCTAATATCTGGTTTACATTCTTTTATGTCTAATGAAGATGAAATTTATAAAAATGTTTTACCACCAGTTAGCCTTTTAAGTGAAAAAGATAAACAAAAATTAATAGAAGATCTTAATAAACTTAATTTTAAGTTGGGATCTTTAAAGGCAGCTTAAATGCAGCTTGCAAGATATTTCAATAAGCTATTTGTAAAAGGTGGATTTATTTTAATTGATGCATATTCTAAAAAATATATCATTGGTTCACCAGAAAACAAAAATCCAATTATACTTAAAATTTTAGACAAGAAACTTCATTATAAACTATTATTTCGACCTGACTTATATTTTGGAGAAGCTTATTCTGATGGAGATATTAAAATTGAAAATGGAACTCTTACAGATTTTTTAGACCTTGCACTTATGAATATTGGAAGAGGAGAATTAAATTTTTTTAGTCAACTTTTAAATAAATTAAGTGGCTCTTATAGATATTTAACAAATTTTAATTTTATAAAAAAATCAAAAATGAACGTTGCTCATCACTATGATCTTTCAGATAATTTATATGATTTGTTTTTAGACCCAAAAAGACAATATTCATGTGGATATTTTGAAAATGATAATGATACTTTAGAGACTGCTCAAAATAATAAGATACAACATATTATTAAAAAACTAAATATTAAGGAAAATCAAAAGGTTCTTGATATTGGGTGTGGATGGGGTTCATTGGCTATTGATATTGCGAAGTTGGCAAATTGTGAAGTTACAGGAATAACGCTATCAAAAAATCAATTTGAATATTGTGTAAAAAAAGCCAAAAAACTTAACCTGGAAAATCAAGTTACATTCAAATTAATAGACTATAGGGAGTTAAATGAAAAGTTTGATAGAATTGTAAGTGTTGGAATGTTTGAGCATGTGGGAAGAAAATTTTATAAAAAATTTTTTAAGAAAGTTGAAAACTTACTTAACGATAATGGTGTTTCTTTGATACACACTATAGGTTCGGTTAATCCACCCAGAGACCCACATCCTTGGATAACAAAATATATTTTCCCAGGTGGATATACACCAAGTCTAAGTGAGGTAACAACGCCTATAGAGAAAGCAGGGTTAATAGTCTCAGATATAGAGGTATTAAAGCTTCATTATTCACACACTTTAAGGCATTGGAAAGAAAACTGTCTAAAAAACAAAGACCAAATTATTGATATGTTTGATGAAAAGTTTTTTAGAATGTGGGAATTTTACCTAGCCGGGTGTGAAATTGCTTTTAAATGGGGTGATCAGGTTGTGTATCAGTTTCAATTAACAAAAAATTATACATCCACACCTACTACAAGAGACTATATTTATCAAAAATAAAT
>JAOHCJ010000012.1 GCA_028095445.1 Candidatus Pelagibacter sp. | reverse complement strand
GATTATTTTCATTTTTTAAATATTTTTCTTCTGGTAAGAGTTTTTTAAATTGAAGAGGATAAAGGTTTATTAAAAATTTAAATCTTTTTAGGTCTCCATATTTTTCATTAATTGGAAATCTGGGTAATTCATAGCGATCTTTATTAATATCAATTACACCTGAATGTTGTCCAAATGAGAATTTAAAATTTTCAGAGACATATTCTTTTATAAATGAACTGTATTCGCCAAATGGATAGGAGAAGAAGATTGGATTGTAACCAAGTTTTTTAATAAAAATTTTACTTGCAATATTGATATCTTTAATTAAATCGTCAGGTTCAAAATTTACTAAGTAGTCATGAGAGTGAGAATGATTTCCTATATATGCTTCTGATTCTCTTTCTAACGTTTTTATTTGATCCCATGTCATATATCCATTTTTACCTACAGCCTCTGTTGAAACAAAAAGTATAAATGGAATTTTTTCATTTTTTAAAAAAGGCCAAGCATTTTCATAAAATGAAGAAAAGGCATCATCTATTGTTATAAGAATTTTTTTCTTATTCTTTTTTTTGGTAAAATTGTCCTCAAATTCTCCAGGATTATAAAATTCATATTTTGAATCTTTTATTGATTTTATTTGTTCTTTAAAAACACTCATATTTATATTGGTTGATGGATATTTTGTTTCATTGAACCTGTGATACATAAGTGCAAGTATACCCATATCATCAGAATAATATTTGATATTATTTTCTTCTGCTTTAGAATTATCCGTAAATAAAAAAATTAATATGAATAGTTTAATTGTAGATGCAGCTAGTGATGAGATTTTTTTAACACACATAGTTAATAAAAATATTTATACTCGTAGTTATGAAAATAGTAAAATTAATTTTGAAAAAATGATAATTTTAGTTAATAATTTTTTAAAAAATAACAAAAGCTCCCTAGATAAGATAGAAGCTATTTATGTCAATAGAGGACCAGGCAGTTTTGCAGGCATAAGGAATTCACTTTCAATTATTAAAGCACTATATTTAACAAAAAATATTAACTATTATTGTTTTAGTTGTGAAGATTTTACTGGTATAAATGAAGTAAAGTATGAAGATGTGCCTAATTTATGCGAAAAATTTAAAATTAAAAAAAATTTGATTAATCCTATTTATTTAAGTTAAAATTAAGTATGTCAGAAAATATTGAACAAAAATGTTTAGCAAAAGGTGTTAAGTTAACAGAACAAAGAAAAATTATTGCTAAAGTCATGTCAAAATCTAATGACCATCCAGATGTTGATGAACTTTATAATAGAGTTTCAAAAATTGATGCTAAAATTAGTATCGCTACTGTTTATAGAACTGTAAAACTTTTTGCAGAGTCTGGAATTTTAACAAAACATGAATTTAAAGGAGGGAAAGCAAGATACGAAGAGTTAAATGAAGGTCATCATGATCATTTAATTGACGTTAAATCTGGTGAAATTATAGAGTTTGTTGATGATGAAATTGAAAAACTACAAGAAAAAATTGCAGAAAAATATGGTTATAATTTGGTAGATCATAAATTAGAATTATATGGGATTAAAAAGAAATCCTAAAATAATGGTAAAAAAAATATTTATCAAAACTTTTGGATGTCAAATGAATGAATATGACTCAAATCGTATTTTTGACATAGTTAAAAATATTGGCTTTGAAAAAACAGAAAAGTATGAGGAAGCTAATTGTTATCTTTTAAATACATGCCACATTAGAGATAAGGCTAAAGAAAAAGTTTACCATGAAATAGGAAGGGTAAAAAAAATTTTTAGATTTAAAAAAAAGCCAATTGTAATTATAGCGGGATGTGTGGCTCAAGCAGAAAACCAAGAAATGTTAAAAAGAGAACCGTATATTGATATAGTCATTGGTCCGCAGTCATATCATAAGATCAATGACGTTATATTAAAACACACAAAAAATTTAAAAAAAGAGGAAGTAACAGAATTTGATAGTATTTCAAAGTTTAATTACTTAAGCAAAATTAAAAATCAAGATAGCAATGTATCTTCATTTCTAACAATTCAGGAAGGTTGTGATAAGTTTTGTCACTTTTGTGTAGTTCCATATACACGAGGTCCAGAATACTCTAGGCCTTTTGATCAAATTATAAATGAAGCTAAAGAATTAGTTAATAGCGGTGTTAAAGAGATTATTTTATTAGGACAAAATGTTAATGCATATAATTATATATCTCAAAATAAAGAATTTAAATTATCAGATTTGCTAATAAAATTAGAAAGTTTTAATAAATTAGAACGAATTCGATATACAACTTCTCACCCTAAAGATATGACAGATGATCTAATAAATGTTTATAAAAACTCAAAAAAATTGATGCCACTTGTCCATTTACCCGTTCAAAGCGGTTCAAATAAAATTTTAGAATTAATGAATAGAAAACATACTATTGAAGAATATTTAACGATTTATGAAAAATTAATAAAAATTAATAAAAAAATAGAGTTTTCAAGTGATTTTATTATTGGTTACCCAGAAGAAAATGATAGTGATTTTAAAGATACAATTAATCTAATTGAAAAAATAGGATTTATAAACTCTTATTCGTTCATTTTTAGTCCAAGACCTGGCACCGTTGCAGCAGATCTTGACTTAGTTGATATAAAGAAATCTAAAGAAAGGCTCGAATTTATTCAAAAAAAACTATTTAATTATCAAATAAATAAAAATAAATCTTTAGAAAAAACCGTGGTTAATGTTTTGGTAGAAAACCAAATGAAAGATGGAATAAAATTATTTGGAAGAACGGAACTCATGACTTCTGTAATATTTGATGGTGAATTGGAAAATGTTGGAGAAATAGTAGAAGTTGAAGTAACAAGCAGTAATCAAAATAGTTTATTTGGAAAAATTAAAGAAAAATATAAACAAAAAGTAGCTTGATAATTGAGTAATATAATTTTAAAAAAAATAAATTCTGTATTAAAATTTGTTTATTCTGACAATGACTCTCTTAGTGTTATTTTTCATGATAATGATTTATTGATGGGTGTTGTAGGTGAATTTAATGAAAATTTAAAAGAATTGGAAAAAATTACTAATACAAATTTATACTCCAGAGGCAATTCTATTTTAATAAAATCAACGCCAGAAAAAAATGAAATTACAAAAAATGCTATTCAATTTTTAGCCAATCAGTTCATTAATAATGGTACTATTGAAAAAAAAGATATAATATCATCAATAGACAAATTTATGATTGAAGAAAAAGTAAAAAATCAAAACGTTTCTGACATAATTAAAACACCAAAAAAATCAGTTATCCCAAGATCAGAAAGACAAAAAAAATATGTAAGAGCATTAAGACAAAGTGCTATTACAATATCTGCTGGTCCTGCTGGAACTGGTAAAACTTTTTTAGCAGTAGCAGTGGGTTTAACAATGCTACTCGATAAGAAAATTGAAAGGATTATTTTATCTAGACCAGCTGTTGAAGCTGGTGAACGATTGGGTTTTTTGCCAGGAGACATGAAAGAAAAAGTAGACCCGTATTTAAGGCCTTTGTATGATTCACTTTATGATCTTTTTGATTTCGAAAAAATACAAAGAATGATTGAAATCGGTGATATAGAAATAGCTCCATTGGCATTTATGAGGGGGAGAACACTAAAAAATTCTTTTGCAATTTTAGATGAAGCGCAAAATGCAACTGATACTCAGATTAAAATGTTTTTAACTCGTATTGGAGAAAATTCAAAAATTGTTATAAATGGGGATCCATCCCAAATAGATTTACCAAATAAAAATATGTCTGGATTGAATAGGTCTAAAAAGTTGTTAGGGAACATTAATGAAATTTCTGTAGTAGATTTTGATCATTCTGATGTAGTTAGACACCCACTTGTTTCAAAAATTGTAAAAGCTTATTCAGATAAAGAAAATGATTGATGTCGATGTTGTTTCAGAAAATAATTACTGGAATAAAAGAATTAAGAAAAAATTTTTTTTCTTCAATTCATTAGTCAATTCTTTTCCTAAAAAGTACAGGTATACAAAAAAAAAAGTTAAATTAACAGTTTTACTTTCAAACAACAAGAATATTAAAAAACTTAATAAAAAATTTAGAAAAAAAAATATGGCAACGGATGTTTTATCTTTTCCTTCTGAAAAAAAGTTTAACTTAAAAAAAAATCCTTATCTTGGAGATATTGTTGTTAGTTATGAATTCTTGAATAAACCAAAAAATTTAAGCAATTTAGAATTTAAAAAAAAACTAATAAAAATATTTATTCACGCCTTTCTCCATTTATTAGGCCATGACCATGTTAAATTAAGAGATTTTAAAAAAATGCTTAAAGAAGAAGAGAAGATATATATATTTATTAAAAAAAAGGTTATCAATTTTGTTTAAAAAAAATTTCCTTAATCTTTTATACATTATTTTTTTAGGTTCATTAAGTTCTTACAGTCTGCCTCCATATAACTTTTTTTTAATCAATTTTGTCACTTTTTCTTTATTCTTTATTTTTTTATTTAAGCAAAAAAAAGAATTAAAAAATAATAAAGTATTTTTTAAATATGGTTGGTGTTTTGGTTTTGGATATTTTTTATCTAGTTTGTATTGGATAGTGATTTCTTTAACATTTGATCAAAGCTTTAAATATTTAATACCAATAACTTTAATTTTATTACCATCATTTTTGGCTATTTTTTATGGCCTTGTAACATATCTATTTTCAATTTTTTATACAAAAAAAGCTATTAGTTCTTTTTTTATTTTTTCACTTATATTTGGTACTATTGAATTTATTAGAGGGTTTATATTTACAGGCTTTCCTTGGAACTTAATTGCATTTAGTTTTTCAGATAATATTTATTTCATACAAATTTTATCAGTGATCGGCACATATTCTTTCAATTTATTTTGTATATCTTTATTTTCAGTTCCTGCTTTATTTTTTATAAGAAATTCAAAAAAAGAAGTTATAATTTGTAGTTCTTTTCTTATAATTTCTATTTTTCTAGTAATCTTCGGTAATCTAAAAAGAAATGATTTTAATTCTTTAGAAAGTATTAAAAATTCTTACAGTATTAGAGCCGTATCTTCAAATATTGGTTTAGATAGATTTTATTCAAAAGAAGATGAACTAAGAATAGTAAAAGAACTTATACTTTTAGGAGGGCAAGATAAAAAAAAACCAATAATTTTTATATGGCCAGAAGGAATTATGTCTAAAAATTATTTGAATAATATAAATGAATATAAGGACTTATTCTTTAATGAATTCAAAGACGATGATTTTATTATAGTTGGTCTTAATAGCGTAGAAAGAAAAAATGATAAAATTTTATATTATAATTCAATGACTCTATTTAGTAACAAATTAGAACTTATTCAAAATTATAATAAGATTAATTTAGTTCCTTTTGGTGAGTTTATTCCTTTTAAAAATTTTTTAGGTTTAATAGGTCTTAAAACTATTACAAATGAATATGAGTCATTTTCAAAAGGAAAAAGTAGAGAACTACTTAATATAAAAAAAGATAATATTGATTTAAGTTTGCTTCCTCTAATTTGTTATGAAATTATTTATTCAGGGAAGCTATCTAAAAGTAATAATTTTGATTATATAGTTAATATTTCAGAAGATGGTTGGTTTGGTAAGTCGATAGGACCAAAACAGCATTTTTCTCACAGTATTTTTAGATCTATTGAAAGTGGAAAATACATAATTCGATCTGCGAATAATGGTATTTCTGCCATTATAAATCCTATTGGTATTGTTGAGCAAAGAATAAAATTTGGATCTACAGGTTATGTTGAATTATCAGAAAGCAAATCAATTAAAACAACACCTTTTAAGATTTATGGTAATAAAATCTTTCTAATTCTAATTTTATTATATATTTTTTTAATTTTTTCATTTAATAGACTTAAAAATGAGTAATTTAAAAAACTTTTTATTTACCAGTGAGTCTGTATCTGAGGGTCATCCAGATAAAGTTTCAGATAGAATTTCAGATATGGTTGTTGATAGTTATATTTCAAAAGATCCATTTTCCAGAGTAGCTTGTGAAACACTAACCACAACAAATAAAGTTGTACTTGCTGGAGAAGTTAGAGGACCTGAAATTAAACAAGATGAATTAATTCAAAAGGTTAGAAACTGCATCAAAGATATTGGATATGATCAAAAAGGATTTACCTGGAAAGAAGCTACAAAGATAGAGTGTCATCTTCATTCGCAGTCTTCAGATATTGCTATGGGAGTAGATTCATCAGGCAACAAAGATGAAGGAGCTGGCGATCAAGGAATAATGTTCGGGTATGCATGTGATGAAACAGAAGAATTAATGCCAGCACCAATCCATTATTCTCATAAAATTTTAAGACTTATGGCAGAGGATAGAAAATTAGGAAAATTAAAAAGTATAGAACCAGACTCAAAGAGCCAAGTTACTTTTGAGTATTTTGATGGAAAGCCATTAAAAGTTAAATCTGTTGTAATATCTTCACAGCATTCTGCTGATGTAGATCAAGCTAAAGTAAGAGAAATATTAACGCCATATATGTTAAAAGCTATTCCTAAATTTTTTTTAGAAGGTTTTGATGAAAAAGAGTTTTACGTAAATCCTACAGGAAATTTTGTAATAGGTGGACCAGATGGAGATTGTGGTTTGACGGGAAGAAAAATAATTGTAGATACTTACGGAGGAGCAGCACCTCATGGTGGAGGAGCTTTTTCTGGCAAAGACCCAACAAAAGTTGATAGATCAGCTGCATACGCTGCAAGATATATTGCAAAAAATGTAGTAGCTTCTAAAATTGCTGACAAATGTTTAATTCAATTAGCCTACGCTATAGGAGTTTCAAAACCTTTATCAATTTATGTAGATTTATTTGATAACAATCTAGAAAAAAATAAATTTGTTTCAGAACAAATATCAAAAAATTTTGATTTAAGCCCAAGAGGAATTAGAGAAATGCTAGGTTTAAATAAACCGATTTATGAAAAAACATCAGCCTATGGTCATTTTGGAAGGTTACCAGAAGATGATGGTTCATTTTCATGGGAAAAAACTGATAAAAAAGACAATTTTTCTAAATAGTTACTATTGAATTAAAATAAAATCTTTATATATTGCCCTTACATTATTGAAGTTACAAAATGGGCTTTAGCCCATTTTTTTTTGGTACTGATTAAAATATGCTAAATAGAAGATCTGATAAATTAGAATTATTAAGAATTGCAGAAGCCGTTGCTATAGAAAAATCTATAGATAAAGAGCTGATAATTAGCTCTATGGAAACTGGAATTGCTAAAGCTGCAAAATCTAAATTTGGACAAGAGAATGAAATTAAAGTTTTAATTGATAGAGATAATGGAGATATAGGAATTTTTAGAAAACTGATAATTGTAGAAAATTTAGAAAATACAAATACAGAAATCAATCTTCAGGATGCGATAATTTTAAGTGAAGAAAACAAAGAAAAAAAAATAGGAGATGAAGTTTTACAACCGTTACCTTCCTTTGATTTTGGTAGAATAGCAGCGCAAACAGCTAAACAAGTGATTAGTTTAAATGTTAGAGAGGCAGAGCGTGAAAGACAATATAATGATTTTATAGATAAAAAAGATTCAATTTTAAGTGGTATTGTTAAAAGATTAGAATTTGGAAACGTAATAATAGATTTAGGTAGAACAGAGGCCATTATTCAAAAAAATGAAATGATACCAAGAGAGAATATTAAAGCTGGTGACAGAGTTAAAGCTTATTGTTATGATGTTAGAAGAGAAACTAGAGGACAACAAATTTTTTTATCAAGAGCTCATCCAAAATTTATGGAAAAGTTATTTGTGCAAGAGGTTCCTGAAATTTATGATGGATTAATAGAAATTAAGTCATCAGCAAGAGATCCTGGAAGTAGAGCAAAAATTTGTGTCCAAGCAATAGATACTTCGTTAGATCCTGTCGGTGCCTGTGTTGGAATGAGAGGATCAAGAGTTCAGGCAGTAGTCAATGAACTTCAGGGGGAAAAAATTGATATTGTGAATTGGTCTGAAGATCCAGCAATTGTGGTTTCAAACGCATTATCCCCAGCAGAGGTTCAAAGAGTTAATGTTGATAGCGTAGCAAAAAAACTAGATGTTATTTTAACTGAAGAAAATTTAAGTAAAGCAATTGGTCGTAGAGGTCAAAATGTAAGGTTAGCAACAAAGTTATTGAATTATGAAATTAATATAATGACTGATCAAGAAGACTCTGAAAGAAGACAATTAGAATTTAAAGAAAAAACAGAAAATTTTGTTAAAAATTTAGAACTAGATGAAACGCTTGGACAATTATTGGTAGCAGAAGGATTTTCATCAATATCAGATATTAAAGATAGTAATCCAGAAAGTTTAATGAAAATTGAAGGAATAGAAGAAGATACTGCTAAAGCTTTAATAGAAAGAGCAAAAGAGTTTTATCAAAAAGATCAGGAGGATATTACGAAAAGAATTAAAGATTTAGGACTTGAGGATGACCTCATAAATCATAAAGGCTTAACACCGGGCATGTTAGTTACACTTGGGGAAAAGAAAATTTTAAATTTAACTGACTTCGCTGATTTAGCTTCTGATGAGCTAACAGGTGGCTATGATATTATAAAAGGAGAAAGAATTAAAATTCAGGGGTATCTTGAAGACTTTGCATTATCAAAAAATGAAGCTGATGAACTAATTATGTCGGCAAGAAATTTAATTTATAAAGATTGAGTAATGAAATATGGACAGCAAAAAAACAAAATTAACACTTTCTGGCATAGCCAAAAAATCTATAGAAAATATAGAATTAGCAAAAACTCAAAGTAAAAACTCAGTTGTAATTGAAAGAAAATCTAATAAATTTTCCCCAAGAGGTAACTTTAGCAGGCCGAGCAGTACAAGACCTAAGCCAGTAACTACAACAGGAAATTTTACTCCTAGAGCAACATTAACACCAAAACCCTCTTCTTCAATTACTAATGATTATGAAAAACGTAAATTGGCTGAGCAAAGAGCAACAAGAAGACTTAAAGGTGAATCTGGAGATAAAGGAAAATCTGGTACAAAAAAAAGAGAATTAAAACTTACAGTTTCAAGAGCATTAAGCGATGAGATCGAAGCAAGGTCAAGAAGTATGGCCTCATTGAAAAGAGCTAAGTTAAAAGAAAATAGAGAACTTACTAAGGAAGAGATTAAAGAAAACTTAAAACCTATAAAGAGAGATGTAAACATTCCTGAGGCTATTACTGTTAGAGAGCTGGCAAATAGAATGGCAGAACAATCTAACAATGTTATAAAACATTTATTTGGTATGGGAGTGACTGTAACCATCAATCAAACACTAGCCGCTGATACAGCAGAGTATTTAGTAAAGGAGTTTGGTCACAACCCGATAAGGGAAACCAAAGCAGAAGAAATTATTAAAAAAATAAAAGAAACTAGATCAGAAAACCTAAAAAATAGGCCACCAATAGTGACTGTAATGGGTCATGTTGATCACGGTAAAACTTCAGTGCTTGATGTTCTTAGAAGTGCGAATGTTGTTTCGGGTGAATTTGGGGGAATAACTCAACATATAGGTGCTTATCAAATAGAACATAAATCAAATAAAATTACATTTATAGATACACCAGGTCATGCTGCATTCACAGAGATGAGAGCTAGAGGATCAAAGCTAACAGACGTTGTGGTATTAGTTGTTGCTGCGGATGATGGTGTTAAACCTCAAACTATTGAATCTATTAAACACGCAAAAGCTGCAAAAGTTCCAATTGTTGTAGCAATTAATAAATGCGATTTACCAGACTCAGACCCACAAAAAATTAAAAATCAGCTTTTGGAGTATGAACTCATTGCAGAAGATTTATCAGGAGACACTTTAATGGTTGAAATTTCTGCTAAAACAAAAAAAAATTTAGATAAGTTAGTTGAATCAATATTATTGCAAGCAGAAATTTTAGATTTAAAAACTGATTTTGAGTCTAAAGCAACAGGCATTGTTTTGGAATCAAAAATAGATGTTGGAAGAGGACCAGTAGCAACAGTTGTAGTAACTTCTGGGACAATTAAAAAAGGTGATTTTTTTGTAAGTGGTTTAAAGTGGGGAAAAGTAAGAGCATTAATTAATGATAGGGGTGAAAATATTAATGAAGCACCGCCAGCATCGCCTGTAGAAATTTTAGGAATAAATGGAGCAGCAAAATCTGGAGATGATTTTATTGTTCTTGACTCTGAAAAAGAAGCAAAAACATTAAGTGAAAATAGAGCTGAAGAAACAAAAGATGGAAAAAATCTTTTGACTTTTGCAACACAAGACTCAGCTTTTGCAGATAAATCTACAGAAGAATTAAATATAATTGTAAAGTCAGATGTTCATGGTTCATCTGAAGCAATAAAAGGTGCCATTAGTCAAATAACTCACGATGAAGTTAAACCTAAGATTATTTTATCTGATATTGGAATGGTAACTGAAACAGATGTGACTTTGGCAAAAGCATCGAATGCTGTTTTAATTGCATTTAATGTTAAACCTAGCAAAGAAGCAAAAAAATTAGCAGAGAATGAAAAGATAAGTATTTCATCATACAATATTATTTATGAAGTTTTAGACCATATAAAACAAAAAATGTCAGGATTACTTACCCCTGATGTGAAAGAAACAGTTACTGGAACTGCTCAAATTTTAGAAATTTTTAAAGTTTCAGGGACTGGTAAAGTTGCTGGTTCTAAAGTTATAGAAGGAGAAATAACTAGCGGGTCTGAAGCCAGAGTGATCCGAGATGGAGCAATTGTCTATACTGGTAAAATAAGCACCATTTTTAGAGAAAAAAATCAAGCTAAGCAGGTTAACAGTGGTCAGGAGTGTGGAATTACTCTTAAAGACTTTATTGATTTTAAAAAAGACGATACGATAGAATCTTTTACGACAACTTCAACTGAGAGAATGATATAATGGCTGACAGAATAGGAAAACCAGTATCACAGAGACAATTGCGAGTTGGAGAGATGATTAAGCAATCTTTAGGCATGATTTTTTCTAGAAATGAGGCTAAGGTCCCAAATTTAGAAACTAACACTATTACAGTTACGGAAGTAAAAATGAGTCAAGATCTTAAAATTGCAAAAGCATATGTATTGCCCTTAGGGGGAAAAGATGCTGAAGAAGTTATTAAAAAATTAAGAGAATATTCTTTTTTAATTAGAAAAGTTTTATCTAAAAAAGTAATTATGAAATATTTACCCAAGATACTTTTTGCTAAAGATGACTCTTTTGAATATGCAGAAAAAATAGAAAACTTAATAAAACAAACAAATAAATAGGAAAAAAAACAGTATGACGAAAAAAGCAGAGGAATTAAAAATGCATGAGAAGGACACTGGTTCTTCTGAAGTACAAATTGCATTATTAACGGACAAAATTGAAACTCTTTCAAAACATATTAAAGAATTTAAAAAAGATAAACATTCTTCAGTTGGGTTGTTGAGAGCAGTAAATAGAAGAAAAAAATTGTTAGAATACTTAAAGAAAAATAAAATGGATTCTTACAAAAATGTATTAACAAAGTTGAATTTGAGAAAATAGACAGAAGGAAATGGAATTAGATGTTCAAAGTATATAAGAAGGAAATTGAAGTAGCAGGAAAGAAGATCAGTTTAGAAACAGGTAAAGTAGCAAGACAAGCAGATGGAGCAATTATCGCTTCATGTGGTGAAACAGTTATTTTAGCAACAGTGGTAGGGGCAAAGAAAGTGAATCCAGATATGGATTATTTTCCACTATCAGTAAACTACCAAGAAAAATATTACGCAGGTGGTAAAATTCCAGGTGGATTTTTTAAGAGAGAAGCAAGACCAACTGAAAGTGAACAATTAATATCAAGATTAATTGATAGACCAATCAGACCTTTGTTCCCTAGCGAATTTAAAAATGAGGTTCAGTTGTTACCAACAGTAATTTCATATGATAAAGAAAACCAACCAGATATCTTAGCTATCACTGCTTCATCAGCAGCATTAGCTATTTCAGGAATGCCATTTATGGGTCCTGTAGGAGCTTCAAGAGTTGGTTATGTTGATGGTAAATACATTCTTAACCCATCAAAAGCCGAATTAGAAAACTCTACTTTAGATTTAGTTGTAGCAGGAACTAAAGATGCTGTGTTAATGGTTGAGTCAGAAACATCAGGTTTATCTGAAGAAATAATGTTAGATGCGGTTAAATTTGGTCATGAAGGCTTTGTTCCAGTAATCAAAATGATTGAGGGGTTAGCTAAAGAATGCAGAAAGCCAGAATGGACTGTTGAAAAGAAAGATTTATCTGAAGTTAAGAAAAAACTTGAGAGTGAATTTACTAAAGATTTAACTAAAGCTTTTGGGACAATAGATAAGCAAGATAGATCAAATCAAATTTCAGAAATATCTGAAAAAGCCAAGCAGCTTTTTGCTGATAATGAAAATTATTCTGATTTTAATGTTAGTGATGAGTTAAAAAACCTTGAAAAGAAAATTGTTAGAACTGATATTCTTAAGAATAAAAAAAGAATTGATGGTAGAGGTTTAGCTGATGTAAGAGCTATTGAATGTGAAGTTGGTGTTTTACCAAGAACTCATGGATCAGCGTTATTTACTAGAGGTGAAACACAAGCAATTGTAGTCACTACTTTAGGTACATCCGATGACGAACAAAGAATAGAAAGTCTAGATGGACAACATAGAGAAAGATTTATGCTTCATTATAACTTTCCTCCTTTTTCAGTTGGTGAAACTGGAAGAATTGGAACTGGAAGACGTGAAGTTGGTCATGGAAAATTAGCATGGAGAGCAATTAACTCTTCTCTTCCTTCAAAAGAGGCATTTCCATATACTTTTAGAATAGTATCAGAGATTACAGAATCTAACGGTTCTTCATCAATGGCTACTGTTTGTGGGGCTTCTCTTGCATTAATGGATGCTGGTGTACCGATTAAAGAACCGGTTGCAGGTATTGCAATGGGTTTGATTAAAGAAGGTGATGAATTTAGTGTCCTTTCAGATATTTTAGGTGATGAAGATCATTTAGGGGATATGGACTTTAAAGTTGCTGGAACTAAAGATGGAATTACTTCACTTCAAATGGATATTAAAATTACTGGTATTACTTTTGAAATCATGGAGCAGGCTTTAAAGCAGGCTAAAGATGGAAGAATTCATATCTTAGGTGAAATGAATAAGGCTTTAAGTGAGTCAAGAGCCGATGTTGGACAACATACTCCAAAGATGGAACAAGTAACTGTTGATAAAAAAGATATCGCAGCTGTTATTGGAAAAGGTGGCGCAACAATTAGAGAGATCGTTGAAAAATCAGGTGCAAAAGTTGATGTGAATGACGAAGGAGTTGTAACTGTTGCCGCTCCAGATGAAGAGTCTAGAAACATTGCTATGCAAATGATTAAAGACATCACTGCAAAAGCTGAACTTAATAAAATTTATTCAGGTAAAGTAATGAAGATTATGGAGTTTGGGGCATTTGTTAACTTTTTAGGTAAACAAGATGGTCTTGTTCATATCTCAGAACTTGCTCCTAAAAGAGTTGAAAAAGTTACTGACGTTGTTAAAGAAGGCGACGAAGTAAAAGTTAAAGTGATTGGTTTCGATAGAGGTAAAGTTAAACTTTCTATGAAACAAGCAGCTGAATAATACTTTAAATTAAAATTCTAAAGCCCTGGAATGAAAGTTCTGGGGTTTTTTTTGGGCACCTGGCAACAGAACGCCCCTAATATTTTTAACTAAATTTAACTATATTTTAAGTAATATTCTTAGGATCTGGCATCCCAACCTTGTTATATCCAGCATCTACGTAGTGAATTTCACCAGTTACACCGTTTGCAAGGTCGCTTAATAGATATAATGCTGAATTACCAACATCATGGATATCTACGTTTCTTTTAAGGAAAGAATGATCTTCATTCCATTTGTATAAGAATTTTGCATCTCCAATTGCAGAAGCTGCCAGTGTTTTAATAGGTCCAGCACTTATAGCATTTACTCTCATGCCCTTAGCACCTAAATCTCTTGCAAGATATTTAACACTTGCCTCTAACGCTGATTTACAAACACCCATTACATTATAATTTGGAATAGCTTTAGTAGACTCATAAGTTAAAGTTAACATGCTACCACCTTCTTTCATTACTTTAGAAGCTTCTTTAGCAACTTCTGTAAATGAAAAACATGAAATTAACATGCTTCTTAAAAAGTTTTCTCTAGTCGTATTTAAATATTCACCGGATAATTCTGATTTATCTGAAAATGCTACAGCGTGAACAACAAAATCAATTTGGCCCCATTCAGATTTAATATCTTGAAAAAGTTTAATTACTTCCTCTTTGTTTTCAACGTCGCAACTAAATGTAGTTTTAGAATTTAATTTTTCAGCCAAAGGAATAACTCTTTTTTTTAAAGCGTCACCTAAATATGTGAAGGCAAGTTCAGCTCCAGCTTCAGCAAGTTTTTGGGAAATACCCCAAGCGATAGATCTTTCGTTAGCAACGCCCATGATTAATCCTTTTTTACCCTTCATCAAACTCATGATTATACTTTCTCAAAAATTAAAGCGGCATTAGTTCCACCAAAACCAAAACTATTAGACATCACTGTATTTAAAGTTGCTCCAGTTTCTGTTTTTGCAACAATTGGGAATTTTTTAGCCTCTTCATCTATTTCATTAATGTTTGCTGATCCTGCAATGAAATTATTTTTCATCATTATTAAACAATAGATTGCTTCATGAACTGAAGCAGCTCCTAGTGGATGACCTGATAAAGATTTTGTTGAACTAATTTTTGGAATTGTGTCTCCAAAAACTCCTTTAACAGCATTCAATTCTGTAATATCACCAACTGGTGTTGATGTTCCATGAGTATTTATATAATCAATTTTATTTTTAGCAGTAGCCATTGCCATTTGCATACATCTCACAGCTCCTTCTCCTGATGGTGCTACCATATCATATCCATCTGAAGTTGCTCCATAACCAGTTAATTCAGCATATATTTTTGCACCTCTAGCTTTAGCGTGTTCATATTCTTCAAGCACCAACACTCCACCACCACCAGCAATTACAAAACCATCTCTTGTTTTATCATATGCTCTTGATGCAGTTTCAGGTTTATCATTATATTTTGATGATAGTGCTGTCATTGCATCAAACATAGCAGTCATAGCCCAGTGTATTTCTTCACTACCTCCTGCAAAAACAATATCTTGTTTTCCCATTTGGATTAACTCCATAGAATTTCCAATACAGTGTCCACTAGTGGCACATGCAGAACTCATCGTATAATTAGTTCCTTTAATTTTAAAAGGGACAGCCAGGGTTGCAGATGCAGTACTAGCCATAGTTCTTGGAACAATAAATGGTCCCATTAATTTTGGAGTTTTAGCTCTAGTTTTATCAGCTGCTACAATTACATTTTCAATCGAAGGACCACCAGAGCCCATTACAATTCCAGTTTTAAAATTACTAACATCACTTTCTTCTAATCCAGAATCTTTAATAGCTTCTTTCATTGCTATATAATTATAAGCCGATCCTGATCCCATAAATCTAATTGTTTTTCTATCTATGTGATCTTCAAGTTTTATATTTGGTTTACCATGAACATGACTTTTTAAGTTGTGTTCTTTATATTCTTCTGAATATGAAATTCCTGATTTTGAATTTAAAAGAGATTGATGAACTTCTTCTTGATTATTTCCCAAACAAGAAACAATACCCAAACCTGTAATAACCACTCTTCTCATTATTTAAATAACCCCACTTTTAAATTTTCTGCTGAATATATTTTTTTGTCATCAGCAAACAATAACCCATTAGCTAACCCAACTGAAGTTCCTCCTGGTGACATAATTTTTTTCATATCAATCACATATGTTGCTTTTTTTACACTTTTTAAAACTTCACCAGTAAATTTCACTGTACTCACTCCTAATGCTCGTCCTTTACCAGGATTTCCTAGCCAACCTAAATAAAAACCAACTAATTGCCACATGGCATCTAAACCTAAGCATCCAGGCATAACGGGATCTCCTTTAAAATGACAGTCAAAAAACCAAAGATCATCTTTGATATCTAACTCTGCCTTTATAAGACCTTTTTTAAATTCACCACCATTGTCCTTGATTTCTGTTATTCTATCAAACATAAGCATTGGGGGAAGAGGTAATTTTGCATTACCAGGTCCAAAAAGCTCACCATTTCCACAGCTTATTAGTTCTTCATAAGTGAATGAGTTTTTTTTCATTATTTTAAGAACCTTTAATACTTGATTTATTAGGATTATAATATAGAAATAGTTTAGAATTATTATAAACAATGACACAAAATACAAATATTTACACAAAAAAACTTAGAAATTCTGGTTTAAGACCCACTAAACAAAGGTTAAAGATTTGTGAAGTCCTATTTTCTCCTGAGGCAACCTTTCATTTCACAATCAACGATTTAACAAAAATTATTGAAGATAAACTAAGTGAAAAAATTTCTTTAGCTACGGTGTACAATACAGTTCATGCTTTTAAAAAAAAAGGTTACTTGAAAGAAATTTCGATTAATAGTGATCAAAGTTATTTTGATACAAACATAACTGAGCACCACCATTTTTTTGATGAGGATACAAATAAATTGATTGACTGTGGTAATGAAGAAATTGATTCTATAAATATAAAAAAAAATATCACAGGAAAAAAAATAAAATCGGTTGAAGTTTTAATTAAAGTTGCAACTGATAATCAAAATCAAAATTAATTCAATTATTTCAATAACTTAACATTTACATTAAAATAATTCTAAACTATTGACTTATATATTAGAATGATTATATATTAAATTAATCATTAAGGAGAAAAATATGTCATTAAAAGGAACTAAAACAAAAGAAAATCTAGAAGCAGCTTTTGCCGGCGAAAGTCAAGCAAACAGAAGATATCTTTACTTTGCACAAAAAGCTGACATCGAAGGATACAATGATGTTGCGTCAGTATTTAGATCAACTGCTGAAGGGGAAACAGGCCATGCACATGGACACCTGGAATATCTAGAAGAAGTAGGAGATCCTGCTACAGGCTTACCAATTGGTGAAACTAAAGACAATTTAGCATCAGCAGTTCAAGGTGAAACACATGAATATACAGACATGTATCCAGGAATGGCAAAGACAGCCAGAGAAGAAGGTTTTGAAGAAATTGCTGATTGGTTTGAAACATTAGCTAAAGCTGAAAAATCTCATGCGGGTAAATTTCAAAAAACTTTGGAGTCTATTTCGTAAACAAAAGTTATTTTATGGTGGGGATAACCCCACCATTAATCCCAATAAATATTAAATACATGAGTAAAGAAGGAAGTACAGAAGCTCCTATAAGACACCCTATCGATTTTGAACATCCAGATTTTTTAAATCCTGAAAAATTAGATACTGAAATGCGAAGAGTATTTGATATTTGTCACGGCTGTAGAAGATGCTTTAATTTGTGTGATTCATTTCCAAAATTGTTTGACATGATCGATGAGTCAAAAAATGAAGATGTTGAGAGTTTATCAAGCGAACAATTTGAGCCAGTTGTAGATGCTTGTACTTTATGCGACATGTGTTTCATGACTAAGTGTCCTTATGTGCCGCCACATGATTTTGACTTAGATTTTCCTCATTTAATGTTGAGGTATAGAACGGCTCAAAAAAAATTAAATAAATTACCAGCAGTACCAGCACAATTAGCCCAGATAGATAGAAATGCAAAAATTGGTGTAATGTTATCACCTTTAATAAATTGGGCTTCAAATATAAAAAATAAATTTTTTAGGAAAATATTAGAATTAGTTGCTGGAATTGACATGAGAGTTAAGCTCCCAGTTTATAACTCAGAGACATTTACAAATTATTTTAAAAAAAATAAAGATCCAATAAATACAAATGCTCCTTCCAAAAATAGAAAAGTTGTAATTTATTCAACATGTTTTGTTAATTTTAATAAAAAAAACACAGGTATTGCGGCTTTAAAAGTTCTTAAAAAAAATGGTGTAGAGGTTAAAGAAGCTTATCCAGGATGTTGTGGAATGCCTTTTTTAGAACAGGCTGATTTATCAAAAGTTGTTGAACAAGCTAAAAAAGTTTCTAAAGATTTACTAGCTTGGGTAGATAAAGGATATGAGGTGATAACACTAACGGCCAGTTGTGGCTTAATGTTAAAGTTTGAGTGGCCTTTACTTCTGCCAAATAATGAAAATATTACAAGACTTTCAAAAAGTGTAAGCGATATAGACGAATATATTGTTAGTATAGCAAAAAATGAGGGTTTGGCAGAAGGCTTACAAGAAATAGATGGTGGAGTTACCGTTCATAATGCTTGTCATGCTAGAGCCCAAAATATGGGAATTAAAGCTAGGGATATGTTAAAATACATACCAAAAATAAAAATGGACGTTGTAGAAAGGTGTGCTGGGCACGGAGGAACTTTTGGAGTGATGAAAGAAACTCATGATCTTGCACTAAAGGTAGGAAGACCAACAGCAAGACAAATTAAAAATAAAAATAACAAGTATATGGCTTCAGATTGTCCCTTAGCAGGCAAACATTTAAAACAACTAGAGGCTGATACAGGCATCTCTAATGATGAGGCACTACACCCTATAGAATTAATGGCAAAGAGTTATAAAATATAATAATGAGTAAAGAAAATAGAAAAATTGAGAAATCAGATTTAATTCCAGAAAATATTTATACAGAAACAAGAAAGCAAATCAGAAAAGAGTTAGTTGAATTTAAAAAAAATAGAAGAATAGCACTTGGGCCCTATGCAACTTTTTATTTTGAAAGCTTTGAAACAATGTTGGCACAAGTTCAAGAAATGCTGCATATTGAAAAAGGTGGAGACGATCAACTAGAAGATGAATTAAAAGCATACAATCCCTTAGTTCCAAATGGAAAAGAATTGACGGCAACTTTAATGTTTGAAATTGATAATCCAGTTTCTAGAGCGTCATTTTTAGGTAAGGTAGGTGGAATAGAAGAAGAAGTATTTATAAAGATAAATAGCGAACTAATTAAAGGGACGCCCGAAGAAGATGTTGATAGAACTTCAGCACAAGGCAAAGCTTCATCTGTACAATTTATTCATTTTAAGTTTAATGAAAATCAAATTAATCAATTTAAATCTGGTAGTGCAATTATTGAACTTGGAATTGAACATAAAGAATACTCACATAACACAAAACTAACTGATGACAATATTAAATCTTTAACTGAAGATTTTATTTAATATTTCCCCAAATATTATCAGTTTTAACCCACCCAGAATATTTTTTATTTAAGTCTTTTGTTATTACATTACACCAATCATTTTTACATTTTTTAATAATTAGTAATCTGCCTTTTTTTAATTTTGCAATAGGTTTAGAAAAATTTGAAGGCCTTTTAAACAAAATTTTATTTTTTAATATTATAAATGAGTTAGATGGTTTTAATTGACTTAAATGTATCCAACCGCTATTATTTTTTAGATCAACTATTCTTCTCCAGTTTTCTTTTTTATCTATCTGTTTTATTGGTAAATTTATTTTTCGATAAATATACTTAATGGCATGATCTTTTCCTGGTCCATATCTAACATTTACCTTACTTTTTTTCAGGGAAACAAATTTTTCTTCTGCTGTTAAGATTTGTGCAAAAAAAATTGAAACTAATAAAAGACAGGTTGTTATTTTTTTTTTCATTTACAAATACAATTTTTTCTTTTTTTTATTTTAACTTTTCTAAAGTTTAAATTGAGAAGTTCTAAAATAAAAATATAACCATCAAGACCTTTTCCAATTGTTAATATTTTTTTTAAAACTTCATTTGCTTGAATAGTACCTATAATACCTGCAACAGTTCCAAGAATGCCTTCTGATTCACAATTTAGTAAATCGTCAGAGATTTTAGACTCTTGAAAAAAACATCTTAAACAAGGAATCTTTTTATTTTTAAAATCAAAAGTAAATATGTGTCCATCAAATTTACTTATTGCCCCTGTTATAAGAGTTTTTTTAAATTTTAAACAAAAGTCATTTAATAAAAATTTAGTTTTAAAATTGTCTGATCCATCAACAACATAATCATATTCATTAATAATTTTTTCAAAATTTAAGTTATTTAATCTAATTTTGTAAGTTTTGACTTTTATATTATTATTAATTTTTTTGATTTTATCTTTTGCTATTTTAACCTTAAATTTTCCTATATCTTGCGTTATATAAAGACCTTGTCTATGTAAATTAGAAAGAGCAATTATGTCATTATCTATAATTCCTATTTTTCCAACGCCAGCTCGTGAAAGAAATTCAGCCACTGGAGATCCTAAGCCACCTGCACCCACAATTAAAACTTTAGAAGATAAAATTTTTTTTTGACCAATGGATCCGATGTCCTTAAGAATTATTTGTCTTGAAAATCTTTCAATTAAATTTTTATTTAATTGGTTTTTCATTTACCTGTAGAACCAAATCCACCATCACCTCTTATGCTATCTGGTAAATTATCAGTTTCTTCTAATTCCATTTTAATTACAGGTGTTAAAATCATTTGTGCAACTCTATCTTTGTTATTAATTATGAATTCTTTATTACTGTGATTAAAAAGTATAATCTTAATTTCTCCTCTATAATCACTATCAATAGTTCCAGGGGTATTTAAGACTGTTATGCTGTTTTTTGCAGCAAGACCTGATCTTGGTCTTATTTGGACTTCAAAATCCTCTGAGAAAGCTAAAGAAAGGCCTGTAGGTATCAAACAGGAACTTTTAGGCGCCATTTTAATAGGTTGGTCTATGAAAGCCATTAAATCCATTCCAGAAGCCCCAGTCGTCTTATAAGCTGGAAGTTGCACTTTGGGATTTAATTTTTTAACTAATACTTTTACCACAAAATCTAATTTAACTGTTCAATGACCCTATCAATTATCTCATCTGAAATTTCAGATTTTTTTTTCTTGATAAGTTTTTCATTCTTAGTTTTATCGTTTTTATAAAAAATTGAAACTTCATTAAAATCTGAATCAAATCCAATTGATTTATTTGAAACATCATTTGCAATTATCCAATCACAATTTTTTTCTGTTAGTTTTTTGTTGGCATTTATTTTAACATCATTTGTTTCAGCAGCAAAACCAATAACAAGTTTTGGTCTAAGAGAGTTATGTTTTGAAACATAATTTAAAATATCATCATTTTTTTCAAGTTCTAAATTCAAATGTTCTTGCTTTTTAATTTTATAGTTTTTTTTATCTTTAATTTTAAAGTCTGAGACAGCTGCAGAAAAAATTGCCACATCAGTAGGTAAATTATCTTTTGTAGCCTCAAACATCTCGTCAGCTGTTTCAACTTTTATTAACTTTATATTATTATCCACTTTTAAATTAGTAGGTCCTGATATTAACGTAGTTTCAAATCCTTTTTTCATTAAAGATTTTGCTAACGCATATCCTTGCTTTCCAGACGATTTATTTGTTATAAATCTTACAGGATCAATATATTCATTTGTTGGTCCCGCTGTTACTAAAGCTTTATATCTTTTATTTTTATTTAAACTCTGAAAATAAATTTCAATTTGTTCTAAAATTTCTTTTGGGTTGGTCATTTTTCCTTCACCAAATTCTCCACAAGCCATCTCACCTATTTCTGGGCCAATTATTTGATATCCATAAGTTTTTAATTTATTAAGGTTTTCTCTTGTAGATGGATGTTCCCACATTCTAACATTCATAGCTGGAGATAAAAAAATATCTTTATCAGAAGCAAGAATTACTGTTGAAGCGAGGTCATCGGACGATCCAGCACTTAATTTAGAAATAGTATTGGCAGTTGCTGGAGCAACTATTATTACATCAGCCCATCTAGAAAGGGATATATGGTCCATCTCAGCTTCATTTTCAGCATTAAACATATCGTCATAAACTTTTTCTTGAGAAAGGGAGGCTACAGATAAAGGCGTAACAAATTCTTTAGCACTTTTAGTAAGAATGGTTTTTATTATAGAATCTTTTTTTTTTAATAATCTTATAAGTTCTAAACTTTTATATGCAGAAATTCCTCCACATATTATCAAAAGTATTTTTTTTTTTAATAAATTATTCATTGGCCAAATTAAAATACTACTAGACCTAAAATTACAAGCAGTAATAAACCAACAATAGATTGATTTCTAAATGCTACCATCTCTAATTTTTTTTCATTTAGAGCTGTATATGAATTAGAATTTTGAGGTATTTGGCCACTAGCTAAAAAAGTAAGAGCTTGATTGGCCTTATCCATAATTTCTGGAAAATCTGGTAATCGTTTAATAACTTCAGTAGTACTTTTTAAACTTTCATTTAAGGTATTAATAGGATCTTTTGTTTCTCTTAACCAGCTTTCTAAAACAGGTTTTGAAGTTTCCCAAATATTTGTATTTGGATTAAGTTTTCTTGCAACACCCTCAACAACAACCATTGTTTTTTGTAACATCAATAACTGAGGTTGAGTTTGCATATTAAATTTTTCAGTAACATCAAAGAGTTGTTTTAATAATTTTCCACCAGAAATATCTTTAACAGATTGACCAAAAATTGGCTCACCTATTGACCTTAATGCTTGGGCGAGATCATTAACAGGAACATCTTTTGGAACAAGACCCGCAATTAAATGAACCTCTGCTACTTTTTTGTAATCTCTCTGGATAAATCCGAATAGAATCTCAGCTAAAAATCTTTTACTTAGAATATCCAATCGTCCCATTATACCAAAATCTATTGGTACAATTTGCCCATTATTATCAATAAATATATTTCCCTGATGCATGTCTGCATGAAAAAAACCATCTCTAACTGCATGGCGAAGAAAATGTTGAATTATATCTGAAGCAATTCTTTCAGTATTAATATTCTTTTTTTTTAAAATTTCTGTTTCACGAATTGAAACACCTTCTACCCAATCAAGTGTCATCACATCTTCACTTGTAAAATTCCAATAGATTTGAGGTACTCTAAACCCAGCATCGTTCTTAGTATTTTCAGCATATTCATTTGCTGCTGCTGCTTCAAATCTTAAATCCATTTCAAGATTAGTTATTTCTTTAAGTAAAAAAACTACTTCAATTAATTTTAATCTTTTTGTTTTTTTTATAAAAGATTCAACAAAAAATGCAAAAAGCATTAAAGCATCAATTTCTTCATTAAATATTTTTTTAATATCAGGCCTTAAAATTTTAATAGCTACATCTTTTATAATTTTATTATCAACTATTTTTGCCTTATGGACCTGAGCAATGGATGCTGCGGCAACTGGTTCGCTTAAATCTATTATTGAATTAAATGTTTCTTCACCTAAATTATTCTTAATTACATTTTTTGCTTCTGATAAGGAAAAAGCAGGTAATCTGTCTTGTAAACCCTCTAATTCTCTAGCTAGTTCATCACCAATTATATCAGGTCTCGTAACTAAAAATTGACCAAGTTTAATAAAAGTAGTTCCCATTGACTGCAAAGACTTGGAAAGTCTCTCACCTTCACTAACATTTAAATTAACTTTGTGTTGATTTGAAAAAGAAAATGAAAAAATAGAAAATAATATTCTTATACCTAAAGGAGGTTTTTTGAATTTAGAAACTATGTTTAATATATCGGATTTAGCTAGTTTTCTGCCAAGCTTGAATAAAGTAAATAATTTTTTAATCATTAGATTTTCCAACCAGTATGAATTGCAACAATTCCTCCAGATAAATTTCTATAAACACAATTTTCGAATTTATTTTTCATCATTAGGTGAATTAATTCTTCTTGATTAATAAATTCTTCAATACTTTTAATTAAATATTCATAGGGTTCTTTTTTACCAACAATTGCCTTGCCAATTAAAGGAATAAGTTTTGAATAGTTTTTATAAATAAAATCAATATTAGAATTTTGTATTTTAGAAAATTCTAAACAGAAAAATCTACCTCCTGGCCTTAACACTCTATAAGCTTCAGAAAGTGATTTATTGAGATCTTTTGTATTTCTAAGACCAAAACTTATTGTGCAATAATCACAAGTGTTATCCTTAATGGGCAGTTTTTCTGCAGGAGCAATTAACCAATTAATATTTTTATAGTTATATAATTTTTCTTTGCCTTTGCTAATCATTCCTTTATTAGGGTCAACACAAATAATAGCACCATCTTTATTAGTTAAATCTAGAAATAGCTTACCAAGATCTCCTGTTCCACAAGCAACATCAATTAATGTTTTATTTTTAGAAGGATTCATCCAACTGATTAAATCTTTTTTCCAAATTCTATGTACACCTAAGGACATGAGATCATTCATTAGGTCATATTTATCATAAACATTATCAAAAACTTTTTGAACAAGTCCTTGTTTATTTTGGAGATATTGTTGCATATAAAATTTATTATTTATTGATAATATAGTATTAAATGCCAGAATTACCAGAAGTAGAAATAGTTAAACAATC
>JAOHCJ010000011.1 GCA_028095445.1 Candidatus Pelagibacter sp. | reverse complement strand
ATGTACTGCGCCGAAAATATAAACTTTTTTTTAAATAAATTTTCAAAATTTATATTAGTAATTTTAATTTTTGTGAGTTTTGATGTGCTAATTCAATTTTTTGTAGGAGTAGACTTATTTGGCAATGAGCTAAAAGCAAACCATGGTGTTAGATTAAGTGGCCCATTTGGTGACGAATATATTGTTGGATCTTATATTGGAAAATTTGTTTTGATATCTGTTTTTTATTTTCATAAAGATAATAAATTTTATTCAATTATATACTTATTATTTATTATATCTATAGTTTTTTTAAGTAACGAAAGATCAGCTTCTATTATGTGTTTCGCTGGTGTAGCAGCTTACTTAATTTTAACTCCACATTTTAATTTTAAAGCAAAATTAATAAATCTTTCTACATTAATTATTATAATAACAATTTTATTTAATATTAACACTCAACTAAAAGATCATTTTATTAAAAGATCCTTTGAACAATTTGGTATTATTTTTAATTCAAAGGGTGGCTATGAACACAAATCATTTTGGGACAGTAGGTGGGGAGCTCATTATTTAACAGCTATTGAGATTAATAAAAATAATCCAATTTTAGGTTCGGGATTACATTCATATAGAATTGAATGTTTAGATAAAAAATATGAAAAAATTAACTCTAATCGATATAAAGAGAGGTGTAATACTCACCCTCATAATATTTATTTAGAAATTTTTTCAGAACTTGGAACTTTGTTTTTCATATTTATCATAATTTTTAATATCTATTTTTTATTTAGATTATTTAAAATTTACTTTTTTGACAAAAGATATGTGCAGGAATCATCTATATTAATTAGTTTATATTTTATGTTATTTTTTCCATTACAAACTACTGGATCATTATTTTCTACTTGGAATGGTGTTATTTACTGGATAACTATAGCTCTTTGTTTAAATCTTTTTAAAAAGTCTATGAAAAATTCAGTTATTCCAAATATTTAAACTAATTAACTTTTGAAATTTTAAGCATCATTAAAAAAAATAATTTGAAATTTTAGTCAAGTGTGTAATAATTTAAAATACTGATCAAGGGGGATTAGCTCAATAGTAGAGTACTCGATTGACATTCGAGGGGTAGTTGGAGCGTAACCAACATTCCCCACCAATTAATCATTCACCATATGAATAAAGTATGAGAGTAGTTTATTAATTAGAAGGGGACCATAAAACAGTACGAGTAAAATTAAATAAGATTAAAGAAAATAACACTTATTCAAAAAAAATTGAATTGCAAATGAGTATTATTTTGATATGTTCAATTTTTGAACATAAAAACTAAATAAATCGCTGAGTTATGATGGTGTATAATTTTAAAGGAAAAAATTTTGTTTTAACTGGTGGTGGCAAAGGAATCGGTAAGGCAACTTTAGAACGACTATATAAAAGTGGGGCAAATGTCGCTTTAATTACAAGATCCAAGTCAGACATAGATCGTATAAAAAAAAAATATGTACCAAAAAGAGTTTTGGCTTACTGTGGAGATGTTACAAAGGAAAATGACATTAACAAATTTTTTTTATTAATAAAAAAAAGTATGAAAAAAATAGATGGCCTAGTAAATAATGCTGGTATAAGACAAAGAAAAAAATTTGACAATATAACAAAACACGATTTAGACTATGTAATAGAAAATAACTTAAAATCAGTTTTTAAACTTTCCCAATTATTTTCAAGTCTAATGAAAAAAAAATCTTCATCTATAGTAAATATTTCTTCTATTGTTGGTCCTAGAGGATTTAAAGATCTAAGTGGTTATGCAATGACTAAAAGTGGTATAATAGGACTTTCAAAATCTTTGGCAGTAGAGCTAGCTAACAAAAATATTAGAGTAAATACAATTTGCCCTGGTTTTATTAAATCAAGTTATGCTAGCAGTTTTCAAAAAAAATTACCTAAAATGTACAAGTTCACAATAGAACGAACTCCATTGAAAAGATGGGGCACATGCAAAGAAGTTGCAAATCTAATAACTTTTATGTTGTCAGAAGAATCATCTTATATTACAGGGAATACTATATATATAGATGGAGGGTGGACTTCTTATTAAATTATGATCATTAAAGCTAAAGTAAATCAATTTTCCTATCCTATAAAAATTGGGACTGATGTCTTGAAGCATTTACCTAAAGAAATATCAAAATTTACAAAATCTAAAAAAGTACTAGTAGTTATCGACCATAATTTAATGAAAAAACACGGGAAAATAATTAATAAAATTTTCAAAAAAAGTAATTTTGAATATAGTTTTTTAAAAATTATTGCAGGAAAAAAATGCAAAGATATTAAAAATCTACTTAAAATTGTAAATTTTTTAGAAAAAAATAATTTTTCCAAAGATTCCACTTTAGTGGTTTTAGGTGGGGGAACAATAGGAGATTTAGGTGGTTTTGCTGCTTCTGTTTTTTATAGAGGTATGAATTTAGTTTCAATACCAACAACACTTACAGCCCAAATAGACAGTAGTATTGGTGGTAAGGTAGCTGTTAATTTTAATAATAATATTAATGCAATAGGAAATTATTTTCATCCAAAGTTGATCTTATGTGATTATAATTTCATTAAACAATTGCCGCAAAGAGATTTTATATCTGGGTTATCTGAAGTAATAAAGTCAGTCTTAATAAGCAGCAAGAGTCAAACTAAGTTCATGTCTGATAATTATAAAAAAATTCTAAACAAAGATAAAAAAACTGTTCTTAAAATGATTTCATTGATTATAAAAATTAAAATTGGATTAGTACAAAGAGATGAAAGAGAAAAAAATGTTAGAATGTTTTTAAATTATGGACATACAATCGGTCAAGCAATTGAAAGTTCCCTTAATTTAAAGTTAGAACATTATAGGCATGGAGAAGCAGTGGCATTAGGAATGTTATGTGTTGCTTATATGGCTGAAAAATTTTTTAAAATAAAAAATTTATATAATGATCATGTAAGTCTTTTTAAAAAATATAGTTTTCCTCTACATATTAAAAAGTTCTCAAAAAGTAAAAAACAAATGTTAAACATTATTTACAAAAATATTTCAAAGGATAAAAAAAAAGATCATACAGGAATTAGATTTGTATTACTGAATGGAATAGGAAATCCAAGAATTGTTTCTAATTTTAAGCAAGAATTAGTTAAAACGTCAATTTTAAGGTTAATAAAGTAAGAAGTAAACAATTATGATTATTAATGCATTCCTTCCATGTAAAAAAAAAAGTAATAGAGTTAAAAATAAGAATAAAAGAAAATTTGCAAATATAAACTTTGGTCTAGTTAAGATTAAACTTAATCAATTGCTAAAAGCAAAACTTATAAATAACATTTACTTATCAACAAACGATCAACAAATTATAAATTTTGCAAAAAATTTAAAAAGTAAAAAAATAATTATACACAAAAGAGATGATGAGTCATTGTCTCAAGATCATACGATAACACAAAAATTAATTTCACATGCTATGAAAATTATTCCAGATGGACATATTTTATGGACACATGTAACCTCACCATTTGTTGGCCCAAAAATATATGATGAGGTAATTAAAAAATACAAAAGAGTTATAAAAGACAAAAATGACTCATTGATGACTATAACCAAAGTTAAAGGATTTATCTGGGATGATGTTAAATCTATCAATTATGATTATAAAAAAACAAAATGGCCAAGAACTCAGGATATAAAACCATTAAATAAAATCAACAGTGCTATTTTTCTTAATTCAAGGGATAATTATTTTAAATTTAAAAATAGGTTAGGAAAAAAACCTTTTATGTTTGAATTGATTAAATATTATGGACTAGACATTGATGATGTTGAAGATTTTTATTTAGCTGAATTTCTTTTTAAAAATAAAAAGAAATATAACTAGCAAAGGTATTAAGTTCAATTTTCACTTCGCCTATCAAAAAGGGCTTAAAATCTATTATTATTAATTTTAATTTAACTATTTACTCTTAGATATAATGTGGGTATAAGGCAGTGCCGGTGATTATTGCGAAGGGGTAATACCCGATCCCATTCCGAACTCGGAAGTCAAGCCCTTCAGCGCCGATGGTACTTTGTCTTAAGGCACGGAAGAGTAGGACATTGCCGGCTAAAAAAAATTATGAAAATTAAAAGCTCATTAAAATCCTTAAAAAAAAGAGACCTTAATTCTAAATTAGTTAGAAGAAGAGGCAGAGTTTATATAATAAATAAAACTAATCCAAAATTTAAAGCAAGACAGAAGTAATTTTTATGGACAATGAAAACCATAAAAACACCTGGAATAATTTTACTAAATTTGTACTGTGGGGAACTGTCGCTGTAATCCTAGTTTTAGTTCTAATGGCTTTATTCTTGTTATAGACTTCTTATATGAAAATTGCTTCAGTTTCAGAAGATAAAAAAATTGAAAAAAGAATTGCCATCACACCTGAGATTGCAAAAAAATACGTTTTACTTGGTCTTGAAGTTTCTCTACCTGAAAAATATGGTGAACATCTAGGATTCAAAGATAGTGAATACATAAAATTTGGAGTAAAATTTTCTAAGGATGAAAATGAAATCATATCAAGCTCAGATATTATTATTCAACTAGGCTTACTTCCTGAAAATAAAATTTTACATATCAAAGAAAAACTAACACTTATTGGAGTTTTTAACCCCTACAACAATAAAGAAAAAATAGAAGCTTTAATAAAAAAAAATATTAATGTTTTTTCTTTAGAATTACTGCCAAGAATAACGAGAGCTCAGTCTATGGATATACTTTCTTCTCAAGCAAATCTTGCAGGTTATAAGGCGGTTATCGAGTCTTTTGCTAATTTTGAAAAAGCTATACCAATGATGATGACTGCAGCAGGTACAGTTCCTGCAGCAAAAGTGTTAGTTGTTGGAGCGGGAGTTGCAGGTTTACAAGCAATTGCAACAGCAAAAAGAATGGGGGCAATCGTCTTTGCTACAGATGTCAGAATGGCTTCTAAAGAACAGGTTGAGAGTTTAGGGGGAAAATTTTTAACAGTTGAGGGTGCAGAAAATCTTGAAACTGAAGGAGGCTATGCAAAAGAAGCTTCAGAAGATTTTAAAAAAAAACAAGAAGATCTACTAGGTGAAACTTTGAAAAAAATTGATATAGTAATTTGCACTGCTTTAATTCCTGGAAAAAAAGCACCAATAATAATCAAAGAGAATATGATAAATGCTATGCAATCTGGTTCAGTAATTTATGATTTAGCTGCTGTTCAAGGTGGAAATACCGCTTTATCTCAAGTAAATAAAGTAATAGAAAAAAATGGAGTTAGAATTATGGGAGAAACAAATATTCTAAACAAACTTCCAATTTCTGCATCAAATTTATATGCAAAAAATGTATTTAATTTTGTTTCAAATTTATATGATAAAGAAAAAAATGAAATTAATATAAATTTAGAAGATGAAATAATTGAAAAAACACTAATTAAATAAAACTATGGAAATAGACCCCTTTATATTTAGACTAAGTATTTTTATCCTTTCAGTATTTATTGGTTATTATGTTGTGTGGAGTGTTACACCTTCTTTACACACTCCATTAATGTCTGTAACAAATGCTATTTCATCAGTAATTATTGTGGGTGCTATCATCGCTGGACTGGCTGGAGACTCTGAGAATATTTTTAATTCTTCAAGTATTTTTGGATTTTTAGCTATATCGTTAGCGGCAATAAATATTTTTGGAGGATTTTTAGTCACTCAAAGAATGCTTGCGATGTATAAAAAGAAGAAAAAGGATAAATAATGATATCAGCAAATTTATCAGCAATTTTTTATTTAATTTCAGGTGTATTATTTATTTTAGCATTAAGAGGTTTATCTTCACCAGAGACATCTAGACAAGGTAACTTTTTTGGAATTCTAGGAATGGTAATTGCAATAACAGTCACATTCTTATCAACAGGAAATTTTTCAAGTGGTTTTGTTTACGTTTTAATTTTTATTTTAATAGGTGGATTAATTGGTGCATTTATAGCATACAAAATACCCATGACAGCTATGCCAGAGCTTGTAGCTGGCTTTCATAGTCTTGTAGGTCTTGCAGCAGTATTTGTTGCAATAGCAGCCTTTTTAAATCCACAAGCTTTTAATCTAGGATATCCAGGAGACATTAAGCTTGGAAGTTTGATTGAAATGTCAATTGGTGCAGCAGTTGGCGCTGTAACGTTTTCAGGATCAATAATTGCTTTTTTAAAACTTCAAGGAATAATGTCTGGTTCACCAATTACATTTAAAGGCCAACATCCACTTAATGCTATAATATTAATTTCAATAGTTGTTGTAACTTATCTCTTATGCTCAACTCAATCTTCAAATTTATTTTGGATTTTATTAGCTATTTCTTTTTTGATTGGTTTTTTATTGATAATTCCAATAGGAGGTGCAGATATGCCAGTTGTTATATCAATGCTAAATTCTTATTCTGGTTGGGCAGCAGCAGGAATTGGTTTTACGCTAGAAAATACCGCATTGATAATCACAGGAGCTTTGGTGGGATCTTCAGGTGCAATTTTGTCATATATAATGTGCAAAGGTATGAACCGTTCTTTCTTTAATGTAATTTTAGGAGGGTTTGGTGCAGTTGAACAATCTTCGTCCTCAGTAAACAAAGAACAAAGACCCGTTAAAAGTGGAAATGCAGAAGATGCAGCATTTTTGATGAAGAATGCATCTTCAGTTATAATTGTTCCAGGTTATGGAATGGCTGTGGCACAGGCTCAGCACGCTTTGAGGGAAATGGTAGATACACTTAAAAAGAATGATATTAAAGTTTCTTATGCTATACACCCAGTTGCTGGAAGAATGCCAGGACATATGAATGTTTTATTAGCAGAAGCTAATGTTCCCTATGATGAAGTATTTGAATTAGAGGAAATTAATAATGATTTTGCTAACGCAGATGTTGCATTTGTAATTGGAGCTAACGACGTGACAAATCCAGTAGCCAAAACTGATCCACAAAGTCCAATATATGGAATGCCAGTTTTAGATGTAGAAAAATGTAAATCAGTACTTTTTGTAAAAAGAAGCTTGTCACCTGGATATGCTGGTATAGACAATGACTTATTTTATAAAGAAAATACTTTAATGTTATTTGCCGATGCAAAAAAAATGACAGAAGATATAACTAAAAATCTTTAAATTTAAAAATTACAATTAATTATTCTTTTTTCCAATAACAACAAAATTTGACTTGAAAAATAATAGCTTAATTGAAGCAATCTTATAAGATATGTCTTTAATATCTAATAAATTTTTTATTTCATTTAAACCTAGCAAGTTTAAATTTTCTTCTTTCTCATAAAAGTGCATTCCAAGAAAATTTAAAATTTTTCTATGTACACTTTTAGGCAACCAATGAATTAATGGCAATTTTGTATGAAAATCAATTGGATAAAATCTATTAGGAGTAGATATTATAAAAAGTTTTTTGCTTAGATTAATTATGTTTGATACCATTTTTTTTTGTTCCAAAAAATTACCAACATGTTCAAGTGTAGCATTTGATATCACTAAATCTGATGAAAATTCTTTTATTTCTTCTTCAGAAAATTTTTCTGTTATAGATTTTTTTAATTTTTTTTTAAAAAAAGGTGAATTGATTTCTTGATCAGATATAGATTTAAAATAGTTAACACCCTCTAATTTTTTAGCTATTAAATTACTACTTTCATTTTCCATGTCTGCTGTAGTACCAATATCCAAGACTTCCTTAATCCCATGTTCTTTTATTTGATTATTTATAATCTTAACTATCTCAAGTCTTTTTTTGACAATTATTCTATCAATCATTTTTAAATGATTATTAGAATATATAAGATTTTTGTTTTTATTCATTGGATTTGGTTGCGGGGGACGGATTTGAACCGCCGACCTTCAGGTTATGAGCCTGACGAGCTACCAGACTGCTCCACCCCGCGGTATATCTAAATTCTATTCTTAAGTTTATTTAACTTTTTAACTCTTTTAATATTTTCTTGAAGAATTCTTTTTTTCTTTTCAGAGGGCTTTTCATAGACACTTTTAAGCTTAACAACTTTAAAGAATCCATCACGCTGTAGCTTTCTTTTAAGAACTCTAAGAGCTTGTTCAATATTATTGTCTTTAACTTCTATTTTCGTAAATACCTCCAAAAAAATGAGTAACTATCACTTTAAATTTTTGATGTCTATTAAATTTAATCATATTATTTAATCAACTAGCTTGTTTTGCTTTTTCTTTCAATTTTTTTTCTCTTTTTATTCTTCTTTCTGCCTTTTCATTTGCTGCAATTAAGTCTTTTTGAGAAAAAAGCCCAAGCGCAACAGGGTCTTTTGGGTTTAAATTATTGTAATTCCAAAAACTTTTATTTCTTATAGAAGAAACAGAATTTTTTGTTACACCCACCAACTTTGCTATTTGAGAGTCTTTTAATAATGAGTGATTTTTGATTAACCATAAAGCAGAGTCTGGTTTATCTTGTCTTTTAGATAAAGGAACATATTTTTTAATTTTTTTGTCTTCACTAGATATTTCAATATCCGTATTTTTTATTTGTAGTTCTCTATTTTCATCTTTTGATGATAGTTCAATTTCTTCTCTTGATAACTGGCCTGATATTATCGGATTATAAGCCATAATTCCTTTTGCAACTTCACCATCTGCAATCCCTTGTATCTCTACTTCATGTAGATTACAGAATTTTGCTATTTGCTTAAAAGTCAGTGTTGTATTTTCTACTAGCCAAACAGCTGTTGCCATTGGCATTAATGGAACGTTAGACATCTAATCCTTTTTTTCTGATCTAAAGTTTTGAAATTTTTTATTGAATTTACTAACCCGACCTTTGTCCATTAATTTTTGTTTGCCACCTGTCCATGCAGCATGAGATTTAGGGTCAATTTCTAGTTTTAAAATATCTCCTTCAGTCCCCCAAGTTGATCTAGTTTCAAATTGAGTTCCATCAGTCATTTCAACTTTAATAGTGTGATAGTTCGGATGTATGTCTTTTTTCATATCGTGACTTATAGCAAAAGAATCTTATAAAACAATTAAAAGTTCTTCAATTTTTCTTGCATTTTTTCACTAATCGCTGTGCTAGAGGCTTTTATTTGTATATTTTTAATTTTGGAAAGGTCTATTTCGTTAATCACACCACCAGCTTCTTTTAGAATAATTATTCCTGCAGCTATATCCCACAAATTAAGATCATTTTGAAAATATCCATCATATCTACCTGATGCAACATAGGCAATATCAAGTGCAGCGCTTCCAGATTTTCTTATTGGTAGATCAATTTCATTTTTATATTTTCCACCTGTAGCAAACAAACAGCTATTTATTTCTCTTTTTTTTGAAACTCTTATTCTTTGATTGTTAAAAAAAGACCCATTTTCTTTTTCAGCATAAAACATCTCATCTTTTATTGGATCATAAATTAGTCCTGAGACTATTTCTTCACCAGACTTTAATGCTATTGATATTGCAAAATGAGGTACTCCATGTAAAAAATTTGTTGTTCCATCTATTGGGTCTATAATCCAAGTATTATTTTTATCTTTATTAGATTCTGAACCTTCCTCTTCACTAATTATAGAGTAGTGAGGTCGTGCTTTTTTAAGCTCTTCAATAATTACTTTCTCTGCCTTTAGGTCTGCATTTGAAACAAAATCTGATGGACCTTTAATTGATACTTGTAATTTTTCTATTTCTCCAAAATCTCTAATTAATGCTCTTGATGCTTTTTCAGCAGCCTTTATCATAATGTTAAGATTAGCTGATATTGATTTCATAAGATTTATATTTTTTTGATATATTCCATAGTTCTAGTATCAACTATTATATTGTCTCCACTTTCAATAAAAGGAGGCACCTGAATGTTTATTCCATTATCTAGAGTAGCAGGCTTATACGATGAAGAAACAGTTTGACCTTTTAGTGCTACATCAGTTGTTTCCACCATACAAGTTACTTGATTAGGTAAATCTATGGTCAAAGGCTTCTCATTATAAAAACTTATTCCAACCTCTAAATTTTCAGTTAACATTTTACCTTTCTCTCCAATAATTTCTTTTTTAATATTAATTTGCTCATAAGAATTTGGATTCATAAAATAATAATCTATTTCATCTTCATATAGATAATTAAATTTAATTTCATCTAATGAGGCTTTTTCAACAGACTCGCTAGATCTAAACCTTTCATTTAATTTTGTATTTCTATTTACACTCTTCATTTCAACTTGAGCGAATGCACCACCTTTTCCAGGTTTAACATGTTGAGTTTTTAAGATTTGCCATAGATCATCTTTGTACTCAATTAACATTCCTACTCTAATTTCACTTGCGTAAATTTTCATCTTAATTTTTTAATAGCTTCTAATGGTTTGTATTTTTTATTATTCCAAATGTAGCCTGAGATAGCTAAAAAGTTAGCTTTATTCAATAAGAGTTTTTTATAATTACTTAACTTTATTCCACCAATAGCTACAATTGGAATATTTGTTAAAATTTTGGTTAGTTTTAATATCTTTAAGCTAGCTTTATATTTAACCAATTTTGTTTGAGATGAATAAAAAGCACCAAATGCTAAATAGTCAGCACCATTATTAATAGCTTTTTTTGCTAAATTAATTGAGTTATGACAGGTAATGCCAATAACTTTATTCTTTAAAATCTTTCTAGCTTCAAGAATATCCATATCCTTTTGCCCCAAATGACACCCATCAGCATTAAGGCTTTTAGCAAGCCAAGGATCATCATTAATTAAGAATTTAACCTTATGTTTTTTACAAATCTTTTTAACTTTTTTCCCTATTTCTAATTTACTCTTATTTGTTTCTTTTTTTAGTCTTAATTGAAAAAAACTTACTTTTTGGGATCTTAATACCAAATCTAAGTCGGAATAAAAATATTCATTATCAATTTTATTTGGAGATATTAAATAAACAAATTTTTTATTAGTCTTAATTTTTTTCAAGCTCCACTGACCATTTTCCTTGAGCTGCAAGTGTATTCATTTTAGCTCTGTGATTGAAGATTTTTTTGGTGCCTTGAATATTTTTGATGTCTTTTGACCAAAATTTAAGAGCACTTTGTTGTAAGGCTCTTCCGAATGAATAAGTCATAATAAAATTTGTATCATTGTGTTTGTTTATTAAATTTAGATTTTCTGTTGCTTCTACCTCTGTTTGTCCCCCTGATAAAAATGCAATTCCAGGTACTTCTGACGGAACATTTTTTTTAAGACATTTTAAAGTAAGTTTAGCAACTTCTTCAGAAGATATCTTTTTGTTTGAGCTTGATCCAGGTAAAATCATATTTGGTTTTAAAATCATCCCTGTTAAATCAACATTATGAATCATTAATTCTTCAAAACATTTTTTTATAACATCTGACGTTACATCTAAACATTCTTCAGCTGAATGATTTCCATCCATTAGAACTTCTGGTTCTACTATTGGAACCATTTCACATTCTTGTACTAGGGCAGAATATCTAGCAAGAGCATGTGCATTAGAATAAATTGATAATTTACTAGGGTACTTATTTGAAATAGTGTAAACACCTCTCCATTTAGTAAACCTAGCTCCTAGAGAGTAGTATTCCTTCAATCTTTCTCTCAAGCCATCCAATCCTTCTGTAATTTTTTCTTCTGGTGAGTTAGCCAAAACTTTAGCACCAGTATCTACTTTTATTCCTGGAACAGCTCCAGATTTAGAAATTAATTCAGGTATAGTTTGTTTTATACTAGTAGTTTGTTTTATTGTTTCGTCATACAAAATCACTCCACCAATACAATCATTCATACTATCAGATGAAAAAAGTGTTTCTCTAAATAGCAATCTATTTTCTACAGTTGATAAAACCTTAACACTTTCAAGTCTTTTTGTCATAGTAGCTGTGCTTTCATCAGCAGCAAGAATACCTTTGCCATTAGACAAAACTTTTAAAGCAATTTTATTTAACTCAGTCATATTAATTTAAAGCCTTTATACCAGGAAGTTCCTTTCCTTCAAGATATTCTAAAAAAGCTCCACCAGCTGTCGAAACAAAATTGAAGCTATTTATTGTTCCTAAGCTATTTAATAAAGCAACTGTATCTCCTCCACCTGCCACAGAATAAATTGTTTTCGTTTTATGTTTTTCAACAATTTTTTTAGCAATTTCAATGCTTCCTCTAGCAAAATTTTGGTTTTCGAAGTAACCAGCTGGTCCATTCCATAAAATAGTCTCACTTTTTTCAATGAGACTATTAATATTTTGTATTGTTTTAGGACCTATATCTAAAATTAACTCATCTTCAAAAACTTGATTTACCTCTTTTACATTAGCAGATCCATTTAAATTTTTTCCTACAGCGACATCTTCAGGATAAATTATTTTGCAACCCTTTTTTTTAGAAAGAGAGAATATCTCCTCAATTATTTTATCGCAATTGTCTTCCTGTATAGATTTTCCAATATTATACCCTTTATATTTTAGTATATTGTTTGCCATTCCACCAACAATTACAATATTATCAAATTTGGGAATTAAATTCTTAATAATATTGATTTTAGTTGATATTTTTGATCCACCAATGATACACGTTACAGGTTTTTTAATTTCAGATGTGATTTTAGTTAAAGCATCAATTTCTAAGTTTAATTGAAGACCAGCATATGATGGTAAAAATTTTGTTATTTGAAATATTGAAGTGTGGGCTCTGTGTGAACATGAAAAAGCATCATTAACATAAATATCAGCGAGACTCGCAAGATGCTTCGCAAATCGATTATCATTTTCTTCTTCTTCTTTATAAAATCTAAGATTTTCAAAAATTATAATTTTTTCTTTTTGATTATTAAATAAATGCTCAGGATTTATTTCTCTTAAATTTTTTGTAATTAATCTTATATTTTCATTTAATTTTTTTTCTAGGTTTTCACATATGGGTTTAAGAGATAGTTCATTTACAATTTTTCCTTTTGGTCTTCCTATGTGAGATAATATTATTATTTTGGCATCATTTTTTAATAAAAAATTTATGGTAGGAATAATTTTATCAATTCTAGTTGTATCGGTAATACATCCATTATCTAATGGAACATTTAAATCAAGTCTCAGTAATACTTTTTTTTGTTTGAGATTTTGTACATCTTTTATATTTTTCATTAAGAGATTTTGTGTAGATATTCTGCAATATCACACATTCTATTTGAAAAACCCCATTCGTTGTCATACCAAGCTGAAATTTTACCCATATTTTTACCCACAACACTAGTTAAAGAAGAGTCAATAATTGCTGAAGCTGAATTATGATTGAAGTCGATTGAAACCAATTTTTCTTTTGTAATTTCTAAAACTTTTTTTGACTGTGTCTTACATGCTAGAGTAAAAGCTTCATTAATTTTGTCTTTATCTATTTCTTTTTTTGTACAAAAAACTAACTCTATTAAAGAAACATTGGGCGTCGGAACTCTCATAGCCACACCTTCAAGCTTACCTTTTAGGGAAGGTATAATTTCCCCAATGGCTTTTGAGGCTCCTGTCGAAGTTGGAACAATTGATTGACTGGCAGACCTTGCTCTTCTTGGATCTTTATGAGAGTTGTCCAAAATTCTTTGGTCACTGGTAAAAGCATGAATTGTTGTCATAAAACCTTTTTCAATTTCAAAGTTCTTATTTAAAACACTAGCAACTGGTGCTAAACAATTGGTCGTACAGGAAGCTGCTGAAATTATTTGATCATCTTTAGAAAGTATATTTTCATTAACACCATATACGATTGTTTTGTCAGCATTTTTACAAGGTGCAGAAACAATAACTTTTTTTGCTCCATTTTTAATATGTGCCAATAACTTTTCTTTTGAATTAAATTTTCCCGTACAATCAAAAACATAATCAACATCAAATTTTTTCCAGCTTATATTTTCAATATTTGACTCTTGTGAAAATGTTATTTTTTTTTTATTAATAACAAGATGATTTTCATCAAAATCTAAATCTGCATTAAATTTTCCATGAATAGAGTCGTATTTAATTAAGTTGCAGCTAGCCTCAGAATTAGATCGGTTATTAATGTGTTTAATTTCTATATTTTTATTCTGGCTTTCAATGATTGCTCTAATCACCATTCTGCCGATTCTTCCCATTCCATTAATTCCAACTTTAATTGTCATACCTTACTCTTTATTAGTCCTTTAGTTTTTTTGGAAATATTTTCAGCTGTTAATCCAAAATGTTTATAAATTTCTTTATATGGTGCACTTTTACCAAATGTTTCAATTCCAAAAGTCAAACCATCTGTTCCAACATATTTTTTCCAACAATCTGTTGATGCTGCTTCAATTGATATTTTAAACTTTGCTTCACCAAGGATTTTTTCTTTATAAGATTTTGATTGTAAATCAAAAAGGTCTTGGCAAGGTACTGATATCACTTTAGCATATATTTTATCTTTGGCCAATTTATGACTAGTTTCAATTGCCAAATTAACCTCAGAACCACTAGCAAATATAGTTAGAGCAACTTTTTTATTAGTTCTTAAAACCTCATAAGCTCCAAAAGAACATTTGTTTATATTTGAATATTTTTTTCTAATAGGGTCGAGATTCTGTCTAGTTAAAGATAGTACACTTGGTGTTTTTGAATTCTTTAGCGCTAACTCCCAGCATTCAATAGTTTCCATTCTGTCTGCAGGCCTAAAAACATTTAAATTTGGAATAGATCTTAATCCAGATAACTGTTCTATTGGTTGGTGTGTTGGACCATCTTCACCTAGACCAATCGAGTCGTGTGTCATTACATAAATAACTCTTTGTTCCATTAATGCTGATAAACGAATTGAAGGTTTACAGTAATCTGAGAATATTAAGAAGGTTCCTCCGTAAGGAATAAGTTTACTGTGCAAAGCTATACCATTCATTATCCCACACATTGCGTGCTCTCTTACTCCATAGTGGATGTAATCACCGTTAAAGTCACTAGGTTTGATTATATTATGATATTTCGTTTTAGTATTGTTTGAGCCAGCTAGATCAGCCGAACCTCCTATTAAAGTATTATTTTCTTTTGTAAGAGCATTCAATGTCAGTTCAGAGGATTTTCTTGTTGCCAGACTTTTTGTTTCTTTAACAGAATTTTGTTTTTCATTTTTTAATGATTTCGCAAAATTATTTTTTAATATCTTATTTATATTTTTTTTTTTTTTCTTATAAAATTTATTCCATTTTGCTTCAAGTTGAGCACCTTTATTTCCAATTTTTTTCCATTCATTCAAAATATTTTTTGGAATTTCAAAAGGCTTGTAATTCCAATCTAGAATTTTTCGAACAAGTTTAATTTCATTTGTGCCAAGAGGACTTCCATGAGAAGAAGCTTTTCCTGATTTATTGGGTGATCCATAACCAATTTTTGTTTTACATGAAATGACAGTTGGTTTTTTTGCATTTTGAACTTTTTTTAATATTTTAAAAATTTCTTTTTCATTATGACCATTAATCAAAATATAATTCCAACCATAACTTTCAAATCTTTTTTTAAAATTATCTGAAACAGCCAAGTTAGTTGGCCCATCGATTGATATTGAATTATTGTCGAAAAGCATTACTAAATTTTTTAATTTTAAATGGCCAGCTAAACTCATTGCTTCGTGACTTATTCCCTCCATTAAACATCCGTCACCAGCTAAAACATACGTTTTGTGATTAGCTATTTCTTTGCCAAGTTTCTTTTTTAAAATTTCCTCAGAAATTGCAAACCCCACTGAATTAGCGATTCCTTGTCCAAGAGGTCCTGTTGTTGTTTCAATACCTGTCCCCGGATGATACTCTGGGTGTCCTGCACAAATAGAATTTATTTGTCTAAAATTTTTAATATCCTTTAATGAGATACTTTTATATCCAGTTAAATATAATAAAGAATAAAGAAGCATAGAACCATGTCCAGCTGATAAAACAAATCTATCTCTATTAAGCCAGTTAGGATTTTTTGGATTAAATTTTAAAAAGTTTTTAAATAAAACTGTGACTACATCAGCCATTCCCATAGGCATACCAGGATGTCCAGAATTGGCTTTTTGTACAGCATCTATTGACAAAAACCTTAATGCATTTGATAAATCTTTATGTAGTTTGTTCAAAATTATCCTATGTAGACTTAGAAGACTCAATTTAATATTATAAATATATATATATGAAAACTGACAGTGAAAAAGAAAAAAAACTTAATTTTGCACTTAATAAGTTAAGAAATTTAAATTTACAAAATCCAGCCTTAAGTGAAAATTTAGAAAATTTGACCTCTCAAAAAAATCAATTAGAAATTGAAAAAAAAGAAATTGAAGAAAAATATCAAAGCTTGATAAGCGAACATAAAGTGCTCAATCAAAAATTAAAAGATATAAATCAACATAAAATCAGTGAAAAAAAAAGGGAGACGGAATTTTCAGAAAAAATTGATGAATTAAATCAAGAAACAGATACTTTATTAGAAGAAATAGATAAATGGCAAATGTAAGTATTAAATTTAATGGTAAAGACTTCCTTTTATCTTGTGATGATGGGCAGGAGGAGCACCTAGAAGAATTGCTAATTCACATTAATCAAAAATTTAATGATTTAAAAAATGATTTGGGAAATATAGGCGAAAACAAACTTTTGTTGATTACTTCAGTTAAAATAATGGACGAATATTTTGAAACCAAAAAAAGAGTAGATCAAAAAAAAATAGAACTTAAAAATTTATCAGATAAGTTTAGAGAGTTAAAATCTTTGGTTTACGAGTATAGGGATAAAAAAGAAAAAGAAATAAATCAATTATCTCAAAATCATCAAGATTTTAAGTTAGAAATAGAGAAAAACAAAAAAAATTATGAAAAAATAATAGAAGAAGCTACAAACGAAATAGAAAATTTTGTTGAAAAAGCTAACCGAGACAATCAAGTTCAATAAGCTTGTGTCAAAAGCTAAACTAAGAAAAAAAATTCTTCAAACTAGAAAAAATGTCAATAAAAAAGATATAAAAATAAATTTTAATAAAATTTATAACTTAGTTAAAAAGAAAAAACTAACTGGCACAATTGTAGGAGGATATTTTCCTGTAAATTTTGAGGTCGATGATATAGAACTATTAAAAAAGTTTGAAAAAAAAAAATTTAAAATTTCATTACCAATCATAAAAAAAAATTTTGAAATGGATTTTTATAAATGGACACCTACAGATCCATTAAGAATAAATAAATACGGAATACCCGAGCCAGAGCCAAAAAATTTAGTTTTACCAGATATATTATTGATCCCCCTAGTTGCTTTTGATAAAAAATTAAACAGACTGGGATATGGTAGTGGATATTATGATCGGTTAATATCCAAGTTATCAAAAAAAAAGAAAATTGTGAAAATTGGTTTGGCTTTATCTGTTCAGCAGGTAGATAAAGTTCCGATTAATAAATATGATCAAAAAATGAATTATATAGTAACAAATAAATATATTTTATAATGAAAATTCTTTTTTTAGGTGATGTAGTTGGTATTTCTGGAAGATCAATGATTTTAAGTAATTTACTTTCAGAAATTAAGAATAAAAAAATTGATTTTGTTGTCGTAAATGGTGAAAATGCTGCAGACTCTGGTGTCGGGATTACAGAGGAAATCTGCAAAGATTTTTTTAATTGCGGTGTAGATGTGATTACAACAGGAAATCATGTTTGGGATCAAAAAGAGACAATGTCTCATATCGAAAAAGAAAATAGATTACTTAGACCTAAAAATTTATTTGAACCTTCCCCTGGAAAAGGATTTGGAATCTTTACATCAAAAAATGGAAAAAAAATAGGTGTTCTTAATTTGATGGGAAATGTATTTATGAAAAAAAGTGAAGATGCTTTTAAAACTGCAGAAAAATTTATTCAAAAACATAAGTTGAAAGAAGATTATGATTTTTTATTAGTTGATTTTCATGGAGAAATAACAAGTGAAAAGACAGCAATGGGACATTTTTTTGACGGCAAAGCAACATTGGTAGTTGGCACTCATACCCATATACCAACGAATGATGCAAGAATATTAAAAGAGGGCACAGCTTATCAGACAGATGCCGGTATGTGTGGAGACTACAACTCTGTAATTGGCATGGATAAAGATAATTCAATAAATAGATTTTTAAAAAAAAAATCTATGAAACATTTTCCAGCTATTGGAGAAGCTACTTTGTGTGGTGTGATTGTTGAATGTGATATAGAAACAGGGTTAGCAAAAAAAATAGAAAATTTTATATATGGAGGAGAATTAAAAAATTCTCATTAATTATTATGTCGGGTCACTCAAAGTGGGCAAGTATAAAACACTCAAAAGGTAAAGCTGACAAGCAAAGATCAAAAGTGTTTTCCAAACTATCAAAGGAAATTAGTGTTGCAGCAAAATTAGGTGACAAAGATCCTGACATGAATCCTAGACTAAGATCAGCAATTCAAGCTGCCCGATCAGCTAATATGCCCAAAGATAATATTGAGAGAGCAATCGATAAATCATCTGCCAACAATGAAAATGACTTTGAAAGTTTAAGATATGAAGGTTTTGGCCCCAATAAGATAGCAGTAATAGTCGAAACTTTAACAGATAACAAGAATAGAACAGCTTCTAATATTAGAACTATATTTCAAAAGAGTGGTGGAAATTTAGGAACACAAGGTTCTGCGGCACATAATTTTAAGCAAATAGGAATTATTAAGATTGATAAAAAAGAAATATCAGATGAAAAGATTTTTGATTTAGCAACTGAGTCAGGTGCTGATGAGTGTATTTCTCATAATGATTTTCATGAGATTCATTGTACAATAAATGAAATATATAATGTAAAAAAAAATTTAGAAACAATAATTTCAAATTTTATTTCAACAGAAATTGAATGGATACCATTAAACAGTGTTGATGTAGAGAATGACAAATTAGAATCTGCAGTAGAATTTTTGGAAACATTAGAAGATGATGACGATGTTCAGAATGTTTATTCAAATATTAATTTAGGTAATAATTGATGCTTATAATTGGAATTGATCCTGGCATATCTGGCTCTATTTGCTTTTTTCAAGATGGAAAAATAATAGACGTAGTTGAAATGCCAAATATGATTGAGGGTAAAAAAAATAAAAAACAAGTTAACGGAGCACAAACATTTCATGAAATTTCAACGAGAATTAAAAATGAAAAAAAAGAAAATATTAAAGTAATAATAGAGCAAGTTTCAGCTATGCCAGGCCAAGGAGTTACAAGTATGTTTAATTTTGGACAATCTTTTGGAATTTTAAAGGGAATATGTTCTGCTATGCAATTACCAATGTATTTTGTAAGACCGGCAAAATGGAAAAAATATTTTAATCTTATTAATTCTGAGAAAGACGCAAGTAGAACTAAAGCAATAGAGATATTTCCCTATTTTTCATCAAAATTATCAAGAAAAAAAGACTCTAACAAAGCGGATGCAATATTAATCGCCAGTTTTTATTATGAAACTTACAAATTAGAGGATTAAATTAATTAAATAAAGTCAAATTCATGACACATTTAAGTGTGAAATCATAACCATGGAAGCAGATATAACATCTCAAGCAGTAGGACTTGCATCAAATACAGACTTCTCTTTATGGAGTTTATTTGTAAGAGCCGATTTCGTGGTAAAAGCTGTAATACTAATGTTAATTGTATGTTCGATATATTCTTGGGCAATAATTATTGAAAAATTTAAACTATTTAAAAAAATTAACTTACAATCAGAAGAATTTGAAGAAAAGTTTTGGAAATCAAAATCAGCTGAAACTTTTTATAATAATCTACCTGGTAACTTAGAAAACCCGATGGTTTTATTATTTAAGGAGTCAATGCAAACACTTCTGAAGGCAAAAAGTAAATCAAATCTTAATCAAAGAATGACGAGCATACTTGAGACGAGTATTGAAAAACAAATTGTAAAACTTGAGAAGGGTTTTACTTTTTTAGCAACAGTGGGATCTACGGCACCATTTATAGGTTTGTTCGGAACTGTTTGGGGAATAATGAATTCATTTCAGTCAATTGCCATTTCAAGAAACACAAGTCTAGCAATCGTTGCACCAGGTATTGCAGAGGCTTTATTTGCAACTGCATTAGGTTTATTAGCGGCTATACCTGCGGTTGTTGCTTATAATAAATTTAACAATGACTCAAAAAAATATTCACAAAAATTAGAAAACTTTTCTAAAAGATTTTTATCAATAATTTAAAATGACTTTTAAACTCAATCGTTCATCCAAAGAACCCATGAGTGAGATTAATGTTACTCCTTTTGTGGATGTAATGTTGGTATTATTGATTATTTTTATGGTTACAGCGCCACTCTTAACCGTAGGGGTCCAAGTTGATTTGCCAGAGAGTTCTGCTGACTCATTGCCTGAAGAGTTGGAACCTTTAACATTATCTATTAATTCAAAGGGAGAAATATTTATACAAGAGTCAAAAGTTGAATATGACAAAATAATTGCAAAAATTTTAGCTGTATCCAAAAATAGAACAGATACTAGAATTTATGTACGAGGAGATAAATCAATCAATTATGGTAGAGTTTTAGAAATAATGGGAATGCTATCTGGTTCAGGTTTTACTAAAGTAGCACTGATTTCTGAGCCATACAAAGAAAAATAAAAGTGAATAGAAATATTATTATTTCTTTTGGCCTTCATTTAATGCTCGTAATAATTACAGCTATGAGTTTGCCCTTTTTAGCAAAAAAACCTATTGATCTTCCTCCAATTGTTTCAGTCGAGCTTATTCAAATTACAGACAAAACCATTATTCCTTTTGCGCCAAAAGCAAAAAAAATTATTGAAAAAGTCAAAGAAAAAGAAAAAAAACTAGTATCTGAACAAGCCCCACCAAAAATGATAAAAAAAGAAAAACCAGATTCTATCCCATTGCCAGATGAAAAAATTGAAAAAATTAAAAAAATTAAAAAGCAAAAACAAAATCCTGAGAAGATTGAAACAGAAATAAAACAAGTTTCAGAATTTGAAAAAAAAGACTTATTTGATCCAAGTAATATTGCTGCATTAATTGATAAATCTAAAATTGAAAGTGCTGAATCAACTAAAAAACTGGACAAAGTAACTCAAGATCAAGATAAAAATTTAGATATTTCAGGACTATCTTTAAGCGAAGAAGATGCTCTAAAAGCCCAAATTTTTGGTTGCTGGAGCATTCCTTTAGGGTTGCCATATAATGAGAATTTATTAGTTAGAATTAAGTTACAATTAAAACCAGATGGTTCTATTATAAGGTCAGAGATTCTTGATCATGCAAGGATGAATAAGCCAGGTCAAGGTTTTTATAAAGTTTTAGCTGAAAGCGCATTAAGAGCTGTAAAACTTTGTCAACCTCTTAGAGTACCTAGTGCAGGGTATGAAAGATGGAAAGAATTACAATTAAATTTTGATGCGCGAGAAATGTTAGAAGGATAAAAAATGTTACTTAGATACTTATTTTTATTAATACTCTTATTACCAATTAAATCCTTTGCTTTAATAGAGGTTGATATCACTAGAGGAAATTTAAATCCACTTCCAATTGCGGTCTCTCCTTTATCTATAGATGAAAACTCAAAGAAGAATTTTAAAAAAGTTTTAGATAAAAAAGATCTTGGATCAGAAATAGCAATTGTTGTTGAAAATAATTTAAAACAATCTGGTCTTTTTAACCCTCTTAACAAAGATTCATTTCTTCAGAAACCAGAAATTGCAAATTTAAAACCTCGATTTGAAGATTGGAATTTAATTAAAGCTCAGGCATTAATAACTGGTAAAGTTACATTTATTGATGAAAAATTAAGAGTTGAGTTTAGACTTTGGGATGTTTTAGCTGGAAAAGAAATTATGGCTTTAGCATTCACAACAGTGCCAAGTAATTGGAGAAGAGTTGGTCATATAATAACAGATAAAGTTTATGAACGTTTGACTGGGGAGTCTGGATACTTTGATACAAGGATAATTTATGTTTCTGAAGAAGGAAAAAAAACAAATAGAATCAAAAAGTTGGCAATTATGGATCAAGATGGATTTAATAATAAATTTTTAACGCTCGGTAATGAATTAGTTTTAACTCCAAGATTTAGTCCTACCAACCAGATGGTCACATATTTATCTTATTTTAGAAATCTACCAAGAGTTTATTTGCTTGATATTGAAACTGGAATGCAAGAAGTAGTTGGAGATTTTCCAGGAATGACATTTGCACCAAGATTTTCGCCAGATGGAAAAAAAATTATAATGAGTTTTGCAAAAGACGGAAACTCAGACATTTATACTATGGATTTGGAAAACAGAATTGTTGAAAGAATAACCAATCATCCATCTATTGATACTTCTCCATCTTTTTCTCCTGACGGCAAATATATTGCATTCAACTCTGATAGAAGTGGATATCAACAGATTTATGTAATGAAAAATAATGGTAAAAATGTAAAAAGAATTTCTTTTGGAAATGGGTTATATGGAACTCCTGTTTGGTCACCAAGGGGTGATTTAATTGCTTTCACCAAACTACACAAAGGAAAATTTTATATTGGAGTAATGAGAACAGATGGATCAGGTGAAAGACTTTTAACTGAAAATTTTTACCAAGAAGCACCATCATGGTCTCCAAATGGTAGAGTATTAATATTTTACAGAGAAACTAAGACCAACTCTAAAGGAGAGGGTTTTTCAGCAAAACTGTGGTCTATAGACCTCACAGGTTATAATGAAAAAATGGTTAAAACACCTACAGATGCTTCTGACCCATCATGGTCATCCTTATTAAGTAATTAATATAAAATAACTTGATTTTTACCTTGAAACATCTAATTAGTTGTGAAAAAGTAAGTAATTCAAATAAAGTATTAAGGAGTAATAATGAACTTAAGTAAAATTTTTAAAAATGTATTTTTGATAGTAGCTGCATGTTTAGTTTTAACTGCTTGTGCTACTCAAAAGAAAACTGGTCAAATGCAAAGTGACGTTTACACTGGAACAGATTCAGTAGAATATTTAGCATCAGGTGTACCTGATAGAGTTTTCTTTGCTACTAATGAAACAGTATTAACAACAGCTTCAAGAGAAACTTTAAGAAAACAAGCTGCTTGGTTGAGAAAAAATTCGGATATTAATGTGGTATTAGAAGGACACGCTGATGAGAGAGGTACTAGAGAGTATAACTTAGCATTAGGTGAAAGAAGAGCTAATTCTGCAAAAGACTATTTACTTACTTATGGAATTTCTTCAGATAGAATTTCAGTATTGAGTTATGGTAAAGAAAGACCTGTAGACTCAGGATCTAATCCATTAGCTTGGTCAAAAAACAGAAGATCTGTTACTGTAAAAGCAAACTAGTCTAAATATTTAAAAAGACCCTATCACCATTGTGCTAGGGTCTTTTTTTTGCCATCATTATAATTACAAATCATTGAAGTATGTTTAATTATAAAAGATTAATTCAAATTAAATTAATATTAATATTAATTTTTATCACCAATGTTTCTTTCGCAGATAATCATAATTTTAATGAAATCTTAGAAATAATTCAAAAAGATTTAAAAACTCTTGAAAAAGCAGTTTATTCAAACTCAACTAATAGCTCAGAAAGCTTAAAGAAGAAAAGTAATATTAACAAAAATTCAGAAGATGTACTCACTAGACACTTGTTGAAATTGTCAGAGATTGAAAGTCAATTTCAAGAACTTACAAACAAATTTGAAGAAATAAATTTTAAATTAGACAAACTTTCAAGTAGACTTTCTAAAGTTCAGGCAGATAATCAAATAAGATTTCAAGATATTGAAATTTTTTTATCATCCACCGCAGATGATAAGTCGATAAGTTTTAAACCTAAAAAGGAATTAAAAGAAAGCTTACCTGGAACCTCTCAACCTCAAGACTTGGGATCAGTTTCATATAAAGACTCAGAAACAAATCAAGATTCTCAGCAAATACAATCTGTAGATACTACGGCATCAATAGTAACTGAGACATTCCAAGCTGAACAAAAAATACTTCCAAATGAGTCACCTATTAAACAATATGAATTTGCGACAAGTTTTTTAAAAGTAGGTGATTATACAACCGCAGAAAGAGCATTTAGAGAATTTGTTATCTCTAACCCAGAACATAAATTAGCAGGAAATGCGCAGTACTGGTATGCTGAGACATTTAGAATTAGACAACTTTATACTGATGCAGCTACAGCTTATTTAGAGGGATATCAAAAATATCCAAAAGGAGAGAAGGCAGCTATAAATTTATTGAAACTTGGTGTATCAATGGTTCAGATAGGAGAGAAAGAACAAGGCTGTAAAATGATTGAGGGTGTTGAACAACAATATCCTAAAGCTAATCAATCAGTACTTCAAAAAGCAAAGTATGAATCTAAAAAATTTGAGTGTAAAAAACAAAACTCATAAAAAAATTCTTAACCACCTTAATAATAGAAAAATATTAGACATATTTAATAGATTTTCAGTTTCCTTAAATACGTTAGACAATGTGGCTGTTGCAGTTTCTGGTGGCCCAGACAGTTTATCATTAGCCTTTTTGACAAAATGTTTTGAGCTAAAAAATAAGATGAAAGTTAAATATTTTATAGTCGATCATAAACTTCGAAAAGAGTCATCAAAAGAAGCAAAAATAGTAAAAAACATCTTAAAAAAAGCTAATATTAATAGTTCAATTATAACTTGGAATGGAAAAAAACCGGTAAAAAATATTCAATCATTAGCTAGAGATAAAAGATATTTCTTATTGGCAAAAGAATGTAAAAAAAACAATATTAACAATATATTATTAGGCCACCACTTAGATGATCTATCTGAAAATTTTTTAATAAGATTAGTTAGAGGTAGTGGTTTAAATGGATTAATTTCATTCAATAAGAAAACTAAATATAAAAATCAAAATTTAAATATTTTAAGACCATTGTTAGATATAAAAAAAAAAGATCTGATTTATATTTCAAAAAAAGTTTTTAATTCTTTTATCAAAGATCCCACTAATGAAAATGCAAACTTCAAAAGAACAAGAATTAGAAATTTATTAGAAACACTTGAAGAA
>JAOHCJ010000010.1 GCA_028095445.1 Candidatus Pelagibacter sp. | reverse complement strand
AATTGGTTGCGATGATGATTATGCATTTTCAAAGATTGATGTGGACAGTAAAATTGGTGTAGATCCTTATTCAGGTGGAAATTTTAAAGGAACTAGTGATAACTTTTTTTTACAAAATAAAGAAAAATTTGATTGTATTTTTATTGATGGTTTGCATGAATATGATCAAGTTTGTAGAGATATACACAATTCCTTAAAATTTTTAAAGGAAAATGGTGTTATATTTCTTCATGATTGTTTGCCTCCAAATATTCACCAACAGGCAGTGCCAAGATATAAAGCAACCTGGAATGGGGATGTTTGGAAAGCAGTGGTGAAGTATAGAACTAGTGAGGAGTATGATATTGTGACTTGTAAAATTGACCAGGGAATTTCTATTATAAGAAAAAAAAAAAATTTAGATATATTAAAGCTAAAAATTGATAACTTTGAAAAATTAACATTTAAAGATTTTTATTATAATTATGAAAGCTATATGAGAATAATTGATTATAATAAGATATTTGGTTATTTAGAATAGATTAAGTATATCTCACCAAATTTTTGTTTGGAGTGGTGGCCGAGTGGTTTAAGGCGCACGCTTGGAAAGTGTGTGTACTGTCAAAGGTACCGTGGGTTCGAATCCCACCCTCTCCGCCATAGATTTAAATTTTTTAAACATCTTAAATATTGCTTTCTATAGAGATTCATTTATAATTTTTTTTTGTTTAAGAGCCTAAATTAGTATTGATAACTGAGCCTTATTTAATGATTTTGTTTAAATTAATATAATTAAATTACCTCTTTTTTAATAAAAAATGATATAAAGATGTAATTCCCATTAATAAAAAAATGAAAAATAACTCAACATATCAGGCAGACTCCATTAAAGTATTAAAAGGTCTAGAGGCAGTTAGAAAAAGACCGGGAATGTATATCGGTGACACAGATGATGGAACTGGTTTGCATCACATGGTTTACGAAGTTGTGGATAATTCTATTGACGAAGCTTTAGCTGGACACTGCAAAAATATAGATATCAAAATAAATTCTGACGGAACTATTACAGTGAGAGATGATGGAAGAGGAATACCTGTTGATATGCACAAGGGTGAAAAGATGTCAGCCGCAGAAGTTATTATGACACAACTTCATGCTGGTGGAAAATTTGATCATGACTCGTATAAAGTATCAGGTGGATTGCACGGGGTAGGAGTTTCTGTTGTAAATGCACTTTCTGAAAAACTAAAATTGGAAATTGACAGGGATGGAAAAAGATATTTTATAGAATTTAAAGATGGAGCTTCAAAAGCACCACTTAAAGTTATTGGAAAATCAAAAGAAACAGGCACTCAAATAACATTTCTTCCATCAAAAGAAATATTTTCTTCAATAAAATTTACCCCAAATATAATTATTAAAAGAATGCGTGAATTAGCATTTTTGAATAAAGGAATAAAGATATCAGTAAATGATTTGAATCAAAAAAAAGAAAAGATAATTGAATTTAAGTTTGATGGCGGTGTTTTACAGTTTGTTGATTTTTTAGATGAAAAAAGAGAAAAACTTATAAACAAGACAGGTAATGATTTATTTAAAAAACCAATTTATATTGAAGGAAAAAAAGATAATATTGAAATTGAATGTTCTTTAAAGTGGAATGCAAGCTATGGCGAGGATATTTATCCTTATACAAATAATATATATCAAAAAGATGGGGGAACTCATTTATTAGGATTTAGAAGTGCTTTAACGAGAGTAGTTAATAAATATGCAACTGAACATAATTTATTAAAAAAAAATAAATTAACTATTTCAGGTGATGACATCAAAGAAGGTCTCACGTGCGTCATTTCAGCAAAAATACCAGATCCAAAATTTTCTTCTCAAACAAAAGATAAGCTAGTTTCATCTGAGGTGAGAATGATTGTAGAAAGTATTGTTAGTGAAAAACTATCAATATGGTTTGATCAAAATCCAACTACATCTAAAATTATCTTAGCAAAAATAATGCAAGCTGCACTAGCAAGAGATGTTGCAAGAAAAGCAAGAGAAAATGTTAGAAGAAAAGGTGCATTAGAATTAAGTGGATTGCCTGGAAAATTAGCAGATTGTCAAATTGGAAAACAAGAAGGTACAGAGTTATTTATTGTTGAGGGAGATTCTGCTGGTGGATCTGCAAAACAAGGAAGAAACAGATCTAATCAAGCTGTTTTACCATTGAGAGGTAAAATTCTTAATACATACGTCGAGGAAGTTGCTCTTAAAAAAAATAATAATAAAAATGGAAATGAACATAGAACAAAAGCATTATCTAAAATGATTTCTTCTAATGAGATAGTAACTCTTATTAATGCCCTTGGTTTAGATCCAAAAAATGAAGAAATAGATCTAAAAGATTTAAGATACGGAAAAATTATTATAATGACCGATGCCGATGTTGATGGTTCACATATTAGAGCATTATTACTCACTTTCTTTAACAATAAGCCATTTAATAAATTAATTGAAAACGGACATGTGTATCTTGCACAACCACCTTTATTTAAGATTAATAAAGGCACAAAAGGAATTTATATAAAAGATGAAAAAGAATTAGAAGAATATATTTTAGAAAATAGCAAGGAGCTAAAAAAAACTAAAAAAGGCAGCAAGGAATTCATTAAAGTTTTTGATGAGGAAAAATCTAAAATGAGCATACAAAGGTTTAAGGGTCTAGGAGAAATGAACCCTGAAGAGCTATGGAGTACTACACTAGATCCAGAAACAAGAAATTTATTACAAGTGCAATACTCAAAAAATTTACAGAAAGATCAAGAACTTATTCATACATTAATGGGTAACGATGTAGCTTTAAGAAAAGAATTTATTGTTTCCAATGCAATTAATGTTCAAAACCTAGATATTTAAGAATGAAGTTTTTTGAAACTTCAAAATACTTTTCTCTCAAAAAGTCGACATATATTAATCTTAGATGGATTGCTATAATTGGACAATTAACAACAATTAATTTAGTTTTCTTTATCTTTAATTTTAAGTTTAACTTTATTTTAGCTAACTTAATTATTTTCATTGGTATAATTAGCAATTTGTATTTAATTTATATTAATCCAAAAACTCAAATTTCAGATAGATTAGGGTTCTTTTTTTTATTATTAGATATTTTACAATTAAGCTTCTTAATTTATTTAACAGGAGGAATGAGTAATCCTTTTTCTATTTTTTTAATTATTCCTAGTATTTTTTCATCATCAAATTTGGGCTTCAAAACTAACTTATTATTAGTTGGGATCACCACACTAATAATAATTTTTTTAACTTTTTATAGCCACGCAATACCCAGTCCATTAAATGAACATTTTCATGTAAGCCCTTATTATTATTATTCTATACCGATTTCGTTGATAATTGCTTTAGTTTTTTTAAATTACTTTGCTTTAACATTTGGAACGCAGTCTAGATTGAGAAAAGAAGCATTAAACAAGATGGAAGAAATTATGTCAAAAGAACAGGAGCTCTTATCTCTTGGAGGTCAAGCAGCAGCAGCTGCTCATTCTTTAGGAACTCCTTTTTCAACAATAAAAATTGTGTCTGGAGATTTATTGAAACAATTTAAAAATAATGAGGAAGCCAAAAAAGATATTGAGTTATTAATTAGTCAAATTGACAGATGTGGCGAAATATTAAAAAAACTAACACTAAATCCATTAATTGAAGATGATTTCATTGATAAATATTTTTCAATAAAAGAGTATATAAATGAGATTGTTAAATCTTTTCGGGAAATTAGTAAAAAAGAATTTATTGTAAATTTTGATCAAAATTCTAATCCATTGAATATAATTAAATCTATAGAGATTGTTTATGGACTGAGAAATTTTATTGGTAATGCCAATAAATTTTCAAAGAGCAAAGTTTTTATAAATATAAAAAGTGATAGTAATTTTACAGAAATTACTATTGAAGATGATGGGGAGGGATATCCTAAAGATGTTTTAAGTAAAATTGGTGAGCCATATATTAAATCATTTAAAGCTTCAATAAAATCTAGATCTGGACTTGGTCTTGGAATTTTTATAGGAAAAACATTATTAGAAAAAAATTATGCAAACATAATATGTAGAAATTCAAAAACTAGAACTGGTGCTGAGGTAAGTATTAAGTGGAAAAATAAAGAGTTGTTGAGTATTTAATGTAATTTTTTTTTGGTGTCAAACAATCCACTAAGTTGTGATATCATCACATCTCCAAGCTCATTGACATCAGTTATTTTAATGGCTTTATCATAGTATCTTGAGACATCGTGACCAATTCCAATAGCTAAAATTTCTATATCACTTTTGACTTCTATAAATTTTACCATTTTTTTTAAATGTTTTTCTAAAAAATCACCAGAATTAACTGATAAAGTCGAATCATCTACTGGTGCTCCATCTGAAATTACCATTAAAATTTTTCTCTCTTCCTTCCTTTTTTGAATTCTATTGAAAGCCCAAGATATTGCTTCACCATCAATGTTTTCTTTTAACAATCCTTCTTTAAGCATTAAGCCTAAGTTATTTTTTGCTTTTCTCCAGTGTGTATCAGCTTCTTTATAAATGATGTGTCTTAAATCGTTAAGTCTTCCAGGATTTTTTGGTTTTTCTTTTTTAGTCCAAGTCTCTCTACTTTTTCCACCTTTCCAATTTTTTGTAGTAAACCCTAAAATCTCAACTTTTACAGAGCATCTTTCTAAAGTTCTGGATAGTATGTCTGCACAAAGTGCAGCAATAGTTATCGGTCTACCGCGCATAGATCCAGAATTATCAATCAACAAAGTTACTATTGTATCCTTAAAATCAAGATCTTTTTCTTTTTTAAAAGATAGAGAATTATATGGGTCCATAATAACTCTAGTTAATTTAGCACTATCCAATAAACCCTCCTCCAAATCAAATTCCCAGGCTCTATTTTGTTTAGCTAAAAGTTGTCTTTGCAATTTATTGGCAAGTTTTGTTATTAAGTCTTGGAATCCAATTAGTTGCTGGTCTAAATTTTTTCTTAATTTTTGAGTTTCTTTTGTATTTTCTAAATTTTCAGCTTTTATAACTTCGTCAAATTCATTAGTAAAAACTTTATAATCTTGATCAACATTTTTTAAACTAGTTTTTTGAATTACATTTTCCATATTTTCTTTGACAGAATCTGAATCTTGAAGCTGCTCATTCATTTGCTGGTCACTTAAATCAAAGCCTGCATCTAGACTTGTTTGATTTTCATCTTGTTTATCTTCATCTTCTTTACCATCTGATTGACTATTATCGTTGTTTTTTGACTTATTTTCTTCTTGATTATCCCTGTTTTCATCATTTTCATTTTTCTCATCATTGCTCGAATTAAAAATATCCATATTTTCAAGAATTTCAGAAAATTTTAAACCATATGTGTCTTGATTTTCTAAATTTTTATTTAAAAAATTTAAATGCTCGTCAATAGAAGTGGCAAAATCTTTTTCCCAAAAACTTAACATTTTTGTAGATATTGCATTAAGTTCTAAATTAAAAAATTTTTTAAGCATATAAAATTCAAAAGCTTCTGTTACTGAAACATCTTCCTTATTTTTTAATTGATCTTTATGAACAGAAGCTATTTTTTGATTATAATTTTCGCTTAAATTTTTTCCAACACCTTTTAGCATTTTACCACCTAATATTTCATATCTAATTTTTTCAGCAATATTATATAGAGATTTACAAGAGGGATTATTGGGTGAGTTTTTATTAAATATTTCTTTATTTGAAAATCTTTTTTTAAGAGCACCAGAGTCCGTTTCTGCTCTTAATTTAACAAAGTCATGCTTATTTGATAAATTTATTACATCGGAAAAATCTGTTTTTTTCGATTTTAAATCTTTATCTATTTTTTTGACATCCAGCTTATAATCTTCAGAAATTACTTTTGCAGTAGATATTAAGGCTTGTTTAAATTGCTCTTTAAAATTATCTTCTTTATTGCTCATTTAAATCTGAATATTTACCATTGACTCTGGCAACTCATCACCAAAACATCGTTGATAGTATTCAGATATAGTTTTTTTTTCGATTTCATCACATTTATTTAAAAATGTAACTCTGAAAGCATAGCCTGTGTCTTTAAAAATTTCAGTATTTTCCACCCAATGCAATACTGTTCTTGGACTCATCACTGTTGAAATATCACCAGCTATGAAACCTCTTCTAGTTAGCGAAGCTACTTTTATCATATTAGCTATTTTTTCTTTACCTTTCGCACTATTTAAGCTTTTATTTTTTGCTAAAATTATTTCCATTTCTTTATCTAAACTTAGATAATTTAAAGATGTAACAATGTTCCATCTATCCATCTGACCTTGATTTATTTGTTGAGTACCGTGATACAAACCAGTGGTATCTCCCAATCCAACAGTGTTAGAAGTTGCGAATAATCTAAAAAATTTATTTTGTTTTATTACTTTATTTTTATCTAAAAGAGTAAAATTACCTTCTGCTTCTAGTACCCTCTGGATGACAAACATTACATCAGGTCTACCAGCATCATATTCATCAAAAACAAGAGCAACTGGATTTTGAATTGACCAAGGTAATATACCTTCTTTAAATTCTGTAACTTGTTTTCCATCTTTTATAACAATGGCATCTTTTCCAATAAGATCAATTCTACTCACATGACTGTCCAGGTTAACCCTGATGCAAGGCCAGTTTAATCTTGCAGCAATCTGTTCGATGTGTGTTGACTTTCCAGTACCATGGTACCCTTGAACTAAAACTCTCTTATTAAATGCAAATCCTGATATTATTGCAAGTGTAGTGTCTCTATCAAATTTATAATTTTTATCTATGTCTGGCACATACTCACTCTTTTTTGAGAAAGCATCAACTTCTATGTCCGAGTCAATCCCAAAACTTTGTTTTAAAGACATTTTAATGTCTGGCTGCATATTTAAATCAAGTGTCAATTTTTTCCCTATAAGTATTTTTTAACTGAGTATAAGCTAAAGTAATTAATTTAAGTTTTTCTTCGTATTCTTTATTTCCTAAATTAATATCAGGGTGAAATTTTTTGACAAGAGTTTTGAATTTTTCCTGTATTTGTTCCCATTTTAAACCAACTGAAACGCCCAAAATACTAAAAGCTTTAATATCTTTAGCATCAAATTTGAATTGATTCATATGATTATATTCACCTCTAAGCTTAGTTTTATCAAATTCATCTTTCAAAGTATTGTTCCACAAAACTTTAAAAAAATTATCTGAAGAACTAAAGCTTTGAGTAGGTTTGTGCCAAGTCATATCTGACTTCAAAAAATCAAATACCTGCTCATCATCCATTCCCTTAAAGTAATTCCAATTTTTATTAAATTCTTTAACGTGAGCTAAGCAAAGTAACCGGTAGCTTTTGCTGTTATCTTTTTCAATTGGTGCCTTATATTCACCAATTTCTGTACAATTATTCCAATCACAAATATTTTTCATGTTATATAATAATAAATTAATATTTATGAATATAAATGAATTAATTACAATTGTAAAAAATAAGCTTGAAATAGAAATTGATATCCAAGATATTAAAATTGAGGATAAAAGTTTTTTACATAAAAAACATAAAGGACATCAAGAAGGTAAGTATCACTTAAAGTTGACTATAAAATCTCATGAACTCAATAAAAATAATAAGATAATATCAACAAAAAAAATTTATAGCATTATAAAACCAGAACTAAAAGAGTATATACATTCTATTCAGATTTTATTTACTTAATTCTTTTTTTAAAAAAAAATTTATTTTTTTTTCATTGAAATTTAATTTATATACTGGAGAACCTATTTTTTTTATCAAAACTAAATTTATTTTTTTTGTAACATTTTTTTTATCTTTTCTCATAAAAAATAAAATTTTACTCAAATGTTTTCTAGAAAAATTTTTTTTTAAGTTTTGTGGTAAATTTAGTTTGTTTAGATGATTTTCAATTAATCTAAATTCTTTAATATTTAAAATCTTATTTAATAAGCTAAATTTTGCAGCAGTTTTAATACCTAAGATAACAGCTTCTCCATGATTTAATTTTTTTGAATATCCTAAAGTTGCTTCATAAGCATGCGCAAATGTATGTCCAAAATTTAGGATTTTTCTTATATGAGTTTCTTTTTCATCAGCTTCAACAATTTCTTTTTTAATTGAGCAACTTTTAAAAATTGCCCATTCAATTAAGGGGCTTTTTAAATTCAAAATATTATGACCATTTTTATCTAAAAAATTAAAAAAATTTTTATCTTTTATCAAGGCATGTTTTAGGATTTCACCATATCCACAAACAATTTCTCTTTTTGGTAAAGTCTTTAAAAAGTTAATATCTGAAATAACAAGATTGGGTTGGTAAAATGCACCTATTAAGTTTTTTCCATATTTAGTGTTTATTCCTGTTTTGCCACCTATAGAAGAATCAACCTGAGATAAGAGCGTAGTGGGTATGTTAATAAACTTTAAACCCCTTTTAAACATGCTTGCTGCAAAGCCTGACAAATCGCCTGTAATCCCTCCACCAATCGATATTATACAATCATTTCTATTAAAGTTTCTAGTTAAAAGAATAGATAAAATTTTATTGATATTTTTTTGATTTTTATTTTTTTCACTAGCATTAAAATAATGAATGATCACTTCTTTTTTTGATAATACTTTTTTAACTTTATTTATTAGTATTTTAGGAATTTTTTTATCTACAATAAGTAAACATTGAGCAAAACTAATTGAATTTTTTTTAAGTAAAATTGGTAGTTTGTTTAGAATATTATTTCCAATAACAATTGGATATTTTTGATTTTTAATTTTTACTTGTAATTTAATTAATTTCATAAATTTTTGTAACTTTTTTTACTATTTCAGTTTTGGTCAGCTTATTACAGTTAATTTTAAAATCAGCTTTTGAGTATATTTTTGAACGTTTTTTAATTAACCTCTTTATTTCATCAACTGATAATCTATTTACAATAGGTCTTTTTTTACTTTGGATGATTCTTTTTAACAGTGTTGAGTCATCCCAGTTAAGCCAAAAAGACAAATGATCAGATAAAACTTCTTTTCTAATTTTTTCATTAATAAATGCTCCACCACCAAGAGAAATAACAGTGCTAACAGACTTTAAATTTTTAATAGTAATTCTTTCTTCTAAATTTCTGAAATAATTTTCACCTTTTTCTCTAAAAATTTCTGATATGCTCATTCTTGTTTCTTTTTCGATTAAGTTATCCACATCTATAAATTTTAATTTTAGTTTTTTTGAAACTAAACTTCCTATAGATGATTTTCCAGACCCCATCATGCCTAAAAAAACAAGGTTTTTTTTTGAATTCATAAATTTTCTTTATTGAAAAAACACAAATATGTCTTAATTTGAAATTATTAGAGGATATATGCAATTATTAAAAAATACAAGAGCTGGCAATCGGAGTAGTTTTTTAGGTCTTTTAACTAAAGTGATATTAATTTTACTTGTTATTATTATTGTAATTGTGCTTATTGGTAAAATTGACTTTCCATCTCCAAATAAAGAAATAAAAAAAATTATCCCAAATGAAAAAATTAAAATTGTTAAATAAAAAATGTTTTTTAATATTACTATTTTTTTTATTTTTTGGATTTAACGTATACTCAGAAGAACCTGTTGATATTTGGAAGATTGGAGAAGAAAAATCTGAAGAACTAGATACAGTTACAAATCGTGAACAAAAAAAAATTCCACAAAATACAATCTATGAGATGCAGTCTCAAAAAAACAATCAAGTAAACATAGAAGAAGATAAAACATTAACATCTAAAGAAATTGAAATTATTGGACTTTATGATCCAGAAGAAAATGGATTAAATATTAATATGTGGTCCAATTCAAATGGAGATCAAATTTTAAATATAATTAAAAGAATAAATAAAATTGATCTCTCTGAAGATGCTTCTCAGCTTCTAGATATTTTATTATTAACAAATGCTTATTATCCGGAGATAAATATTTCAAGAGAGCAATTTTTCACTATAAAATCTAACTGGCTTAAGAAGAATTCAAATTTTGAATTAATTGAAAATTATATTTTAAATAATCAAGTTATCAATGAAGACCCTAGGTTAACAAGATATTTGGTAGATAACTACCTTTCCAAATCTAATGTAAAAAAAGCTTGTGAAATATTTTCTTACATTAAAGTAAACATTGTAGATGAATACTTATCTAAATTTAATATCTATTGTTTAATTAATAGTAACAAAATTGAAGAAGCTTTAGTAATTTTAGATTTAAAAAAAGAAATGGGTTTTAAAGATGACTTTTATGAAAAAAAGATAAATCATTTAATTGGATATGAAGATAAACCAGATACGCAAGTCTCTGAAAGTACAATTTTAGATTTTCATCTATCTCATCGCACAAATCCAAATTTTAAGTTTGAACCAAACAATTCAACATCAAAAGAAATTTGGAAATACTTATCTACATCAAATTTATTATATAAAACCCAAGATGTAGAAATTAATGATTTCGAAAAAATCAGAACTATAGAAAAAGCAACGCATGAAAAAAATTATACAGAAAAAGAGTTATTTGAACTTTATAAAAGGTTTCAGTTTAATATTAACCAGCTTTTAAATATTAAAGAGTCTTCAAAGGTTTTATCAAATATAGAAGTGAGAGCTTTAATATATCAAGGAATTTTAATTACATCGGAAATCGAAAAGAAACTTGAATTGATGAATGCTTTAAAAAATTCATTTAAGAACGATGGTATTGAAAATGCATTTGATCAGGAATTAAGAGTACTTTTAAAAGAAATTAATAAAAAAGATATCCCTTCTAATTATATGGCATTTTATGAAAAACATTTATTAGAAAATAAGGTTAATCTAGCTGATATTAAAATAAATAATAAAGTTCTCCATCAATCTAAATTGATTAATTATTTTAAAGGAGAGTCTTCTACTAAAAATACCACAAAAGATCTTAAAGATCTTTTAAAGAAAATTAAGAAAAACAAAAAATATTTTTTTTCTAAAAAAGATATCATTATAGTTGAGGCACTAAAATCAGATGGCATTGAAGTTCCTGAAAGATATAAAAACTTATACGAAATAAATGAGTCTGAAATGCCTTCAGACATACAAATTTTTATAAATAATAGAGATATTGCATCGGCAATGTTAAGAATAGTTGAGGTCATAGGGCAAGATCAATTAGTGGATATGGATTCAGACACAATATATTTCATCATTAATACATTAAACCAGCTCGATATTGACCCATTAAGAAATAAAATTTTACTTAAAGTTCTTCCTTTAAAAGTTTAAAAATTATAATAAAATAATTATTATAAATGACCATTAAAACTATATTAACAGAGCCCAACAAAATATTGCGACAGATATCAGAACCAGTTTTAAAAGTGGGTGATGATGAAAGAAAGTTAATGGATGATATGCTCGAGACCATGTATGCAGCTCCTGGAATTGGTCTTGCTGCAATTCAAATAGGATATCCAAAAAGAATTATTGTTATGGATATCAGTAGCGACAAAGATAGAAAGGAACCAAGGTATTTTGTTAATCCAATAATTAAAAATAAAAATATTAAAAAAACAACATATGAAGAGGGCTGTTTATCAGTACCAGATCAATTTGCTGAAATTGAAAGACCAAATTCATGTGAAGTTGAATATTTAGATTACAATGGAAATAAACAATTATTAAAAGCCGAAGGCTTATTGGCGACATGTATTCAGCATGAGATGGATCATCTAGAGGGTATTCTGTTTATTGACTATTTATCAAAATTAAAAAAATCAATGATTCTTAAAAAACTTTCTAAAAATAAATATAGTAGAATAGTTGTTTAATAAATGTTAAAAAAAATTGTTTTTATGGGTACACCATTGTTTGCTGTGCCAATATTGAAATCCTTATATCAAAATGGATATCCTGTATCTGTGGTATATACTCAACCTCCACAAAAATCACAAAGGGGCCAAAGAATTAATAAATCTCCAATTCAATTAATTTCAGAAACTTTAAATATTGAATTTAGGTGTCCATATTTATTAAAAGATAATGAAGAAGAATATAAATATTTAAAAAATTTAAATCCTGATATTGCTATCGTAGTAGCGTATGGTCAAATTATCCCAAAAAAATTTTTAACTTTACCTAAAAAAGGATTTATAAATATACATGCATCTCTTTTACCAAAATGGAGAGGTGCAGCGCCTATTCAGAGATCAATAATGAATTTAGAAAAAGAAACTGGAATTAGTATTATGAAAATTAATGAACAACTAGATGCAGGACCTATTTGTAATTTTTATAAAATAGAAGTTAAGAATAATGATAACGCAAAAATGATTTCAGAAAAATTATCATCATTAGCGGCAGAAAAAATTTTAGATAATTTGGATACAATATTGAACGATAATGTAGAGTTTAAAGAACAAAATCATAGTAATGCAACATACGCATCTAAAATTGATAAATCTGAAAGTGAAGTAAATTGGCATGACAAAGCAGAAAACATTATTGGAAAAATAAATGGATTATACCCAAAGCCAGGTGCTTTTTTTATTTATGCGGGTGAAAGATATAAGATCTTAAAGGCAGAGATATCTTCAGGCAATGGTAAGGCAGGTGATGTATTAGATAATTATTTAGAGATTAGCTGTGGTAATAAAAAATCAATAAAGATTAAAGAAATTCAAAGGCAAGGTAAAAGACCACAAAAAATTGGTGAGTTTATGCTTGGATCACAAATTAAAAAAGGTTCAAATTTAAGCAATGTTTAGATATCAAATCTTAATTGAATATATTGGGACAAATTTTATTGGTTGGCAGATACAAATTAAAGGAAAATCAATTCAAAAATTAATACAAACTAAATTATCTAAAATTTTAAAAGAAAAAGTATTGATAGTTGGTTCAGGAAGAACTGACTCAGGGGTTCATGCTGTTGAACAATCGGCTCACTTTGATAGTAAAAAAAAAATTAAAGATTTGAATAAATTTTTGAAATCAATTAATCACTTTGTCAATAATATGGGTATCTCAGTTTTAGATATTAAAAAAAAAAACTTAAACTTTCATGCAAGATTTTCTGCAAAGCAAAGAATATATAAATATATAATATTTAATAGAATTAGTAGACCTTCATTAGAAAAAGAAAGAGGATGGCATATAATAAAAAAATTAGATATTAATTTAATGAAAAAAGGAACAACAAAACTTTTAGGAACTAAAGACTTTTCAACTTTTAGATCTTCAAGTTGTAATGCTAAAAGTCCAATTCGAACTATAAAATCAATTACAATAAAATCAATTAAAGATAGGATTGAAATAAGATTTAAATCTCGGTCATTCTTACAACAACAAGTCAGATCTATGGTGGGTAGTTTAAAATATGTGGCTGAAGAAAAATGGAGTCTAAAAAAATTTGAATTAGTTATTAAGTCGAAGAAGCGATCCCTTTGTGCACCACCAGCTCCAGCTGAAGGTTTATTTTTAGAGAAGGTTATTTATTAATATTTTGTTCACCAATACTAAATTTTTTATTAATTCTCCATCTTGACTCGGCACGAACAATGTAACCACAGCAGTTTTTAGAGCGACATTTACACGGAAACTGTTTATAATCTTCGTCATACCCAAAACCGTAATCACATGTTATCTCTTCACCCTTTTTAATATCCTTTATAGCAACTATCCATAATTTTAATCCAGTTCCGTTATAGTCACAGTTATTAGAACATGAGTGATTAATTAAGCGCGCTGTATTCCAAGAAACATCACCATCAAGGTCATATTTTTTATTCAAATTAAATAAGTAAATAGGTTTTGAATTATCAAATTTTTCAGATTCTTCCGTTTGTTTTTTGGTAATAATTTTTCCAACATAATCAATAATTCTTGTACCTTCATTAATATTTTTTGTTGCGTAAAGACCACGTCCTTTTTTATCAATATTAGATTTTTTAATTCTGTAAAGTTTCATTAAGGATTCTTTAAAGCCTATTTAAAAATTATCAATTAAATTCTATTAATGCTTCAACATGCTTCTGGGTACTTTCTTGAAGAGCTAAGAGATCATAACCGCCCTCTAAAATAGATACTACTTTTCCATCACAAAATGACTTAGATAGCTCAAGGGTTCTTTTTGTAAGTGTGTAGAAGTCTTGAGATTCTAATTGAAATTGAGCTAAGGGGTCGTCTTTGTGTGCATCAAAACCAGCAGATAATAATATGAATTCAGGTTTAAATTCTTTTAATTTTTTTAAAACAAACTCGTATGCATTCAGGTATTCCTCTGAAGTTGTACCTGCTGGTAATGGAATGTTAAATATATTATTATCTTTCCCTTTTTCATTTTCAGCCCCAGATCCTGGATAAAATGGAAACTGATGCGTTGAAATATATAATACTTTTTCATTATTATAAAAAATATCTTGTGTTCCATTGCCATGATGTACATCAAAATCAATGATAGCTATCTTATTAAATTTGTATTTTTTTATTAAATAATTAGCACCAACTGCTACATTGTTATAGATACAAAAACCCATAGCTTTATTTTTTTCCGCATGATGTCCAGGTGGTCGTACAGCACAAAATGCATTTTTGAATTCTTTATTTTGAACACCATCTATAGCAGCAATTATTGATCCAACAGCATCTCTGGTTGCATACTTACTCCCTGGTGAAATAATTGTATCTCCATCTAAAAAAGACATTCCTTTTGTTGGAAAAGATTTTTCTACAAAATTTATATAATCAGAATTATGTGTAATTTCTAAAAGTGATTTATCAAATTGTGCTGGTTTTTTCCAAATAAGGTTTTTGTTATCTAGTTTTTTAAAATTATCTATTACCACTGTAACTCTATCAATTTTTTCTGGATGTCCATCACCCGTGTTATGGTTTTGATAAGTGTCAGAGGTTATTAAACCAGTTTTCATTAAAAATAATTTTTAAGAATTTCAGAGTATATTTTTGTTAATTTTTTTAAATCTGAAATTAAAACAGCTTCATCAACTTTATGCATAGTTTTGCCTACTAAACCAAATTCTAAACATGGTGCAATTTTTCTAATGAATCTTGCATCGGATGTTCCACCAGTCGTAGAGAACTTGGGTTTAATTTTGGTAATTTTTTTTATGACATCTTGAATCATGTAAGTTGTTTTATTTGGCTTGGTTAAAAAAGCCTCACCTGATACACGATATTCTATCTTAAATTTAGATTTATCTTTTTTAACTACTTTTTTAAAAATTTTGTTTAGTCTATTTTTTAAACTAGAAGACGAGTGCTTATTGTTAAACCTAATGTTAAACGTAGCTTTAGCAATGTCTGGAATAATATTATCAGCTGTATTATCTATTTTGATTTTAGTTACTTCTAAATTAGTAGGCTGAAAATTTTTGGTTCCTTTATCAAATTTTATTTCTTTAATTTCTTTTAATATCTTTATTATTGAATTAGATGGGTTATTAGCTCGATGTGGATATGCAACATGACCTTGAGCCCCAATTATAGTTAACTCCCCAGTAATACTTCCTCTTCTTCCAATTTTAATCATTTCTCCAAGCTTATTAGGGTTTGTAGGCTCTCCAACTAAACAAAAGTCAATTTTTTCTTTGTTCTTTTTTAGATAATCAACTACTTTTTTAGTTCCATTGATAGCAACACCTTCTTCATCACCGGTGATTAGCAAGCTAATAGAGCCATTAATTTTTTTATTATTTGACACAAAGTTTTCTACTGCAACAACCCAGCTTGCAATTGCACTTTTCATATCATTTGCACCTCTTCCAATAAGATGATTCTTTTTAATAGCAGGACTAAAAGGCTTAACGGTCCAATCGTTTAGATTTCCAGGAGGTACCACGTCCAAGTGACCTGCAAACATAAAGTTTGGTCGAGATTTACCAAGCTTTGCATATAAATTTTTTACAGGTTTGGAATTTTTATCTTTAAACTCTAAAATTTTACAATTGAAACCAATAGCAGCCAGTTTTTTTGCTAAAAATTTCATTATGCCAGCATCAATGGGTGTAACTGTTGGAAATTTTATTAGCTCTTTTGCCAATGTAATTTCATTGTAACTTGGCATTTTAATCTCTCAATAGATCGTTAACAGACGTTTTTGATCTAGTTTTTTCATCAACTTGTTTAATAATTACTGCACAATATAATGATGGTGCTAATGGGTTATTTTTATCAGGTAGAGATCCTGGTACAACAACTGAATATGGTGGAATTTTTCCATAAATAATTTCACCTGTTTTTCTATTAACAATTTTTGTTGATTGACCAATATACATTCCCATACTCAGTACAGAGCCTTCTCCAACAATTATTCCCTCTACTACTTCAGACATTGCTCCAACAAATACATTGTCTTCAATAATTGTGGGTAGTGCTTGAGCAGGTTCTAAAACACCCCCAATTCCTGACCCAGCTGATATATGGCAATTTTTTCCAATCTGACAACAGCTACCAGCACGACTAAAAGTATCCATCATAGTACCTTCATCAATATAAGCTCCAATATTTACATAGCATGGCATTAGGACAGCATTTTTTCCAACGAAAGATCCTTTTCTAACTGGAGAGTTAGGAACCATTCTAAAACCGGCTTTTTCAAAATTCTCTTTTGTCCATCCTGCTGTTTTTCCTTTTAGTAAATGAGCCTTGTCATGCCAAGCACTATAGGGGCCAGTTAATGTTTCCATACCATGAATTCTAAAACTTAACATGATAGCTTTTTTAATATGTTGATGAGTAATCCACTCACCATTTATTTTTTCAGCTACTCTTGCTTTTCCACTGTCTAGGTCTTCAATAATTTGATTAATTGCGTCTTTTAAGTTTTCATCTGAATTTTGATTTACTTGATCTTTCTTATCCCAAGCATCATTAATTATTCTTTCAAATTCTCTCATATTTTTTATTATTAGATTAGTTTATACTGCCTTCAATATATTAATTTCTTGAAGAAAAGAAGGCAAGTTCTTAATCTTATAATCAATATATGGTTTATTAGCATCTTTTTTTGCAAAAGTTTCTTCATTTTCAAGCCAACATGTTTTCATTCCTAGATTTTTAGCTTGTTCCAAATTATGAGCGATATCTTCAATTAATATTGATTTTGTTGGATCTATATTAAATTTTTCTATTATCATTTTATAAGGATCGACGCGTGGCTTTGGAATGAAGTTGGCATCTACTATATCAAAAGCTCCATCAAATAAACCATCAATACCTAATTGTCTTGTTACATTCTCAACGTGTGCATGAGATCCATTAGTGAATATATATTTTTTTTCTTTAATTTTTATCAACTCTTCTCTTAATTTTAAATCTTTAGGCAGCCAACTAATATCAATATCATGTACAAATTTTAAAAAGTCATGAGGATCAATAGCATCTTGTTTCATCAATCCTGATAATGTTGTGCCATATTCATAGAAATATTTTTTTTGAATTTCTCTAGCTTTAACTAAATCTACATTCATTTTTTTTGATATGAATGCACTCATCTTTTTGTCTACTTCAGAAAATACCTTAGTTTGCCCAGAGTACAAGGTATTATCCAGATCAAAAATCCAGTATTTTATATCTAACAAATTTTTCATTTTCTTATTAAGGTTCCAGAACCTTTATCAGAAAGTAATTCAAAAAGTGTTGAGTGGTTTTTTCTACCATCAATAATGCAAACACCCTTCACACCATTTTTTGCAACATCTAAACAGTTATGAATTTTTGGTATCATCCCCCCCGATATAGTTCCATCTTTGATCATTCGTTTAGCTTGATCAGAGTTTATTTCTGGAATTAGTTTTTTATTTTTATTTAGTACACCCTCAACATCACTAAGGATTAATAATCTTCTCGCCCCAAGTTCTTTAGCAATTGCACCAGCAACACTATCTGCATTTATATTAAAGGTTTGATCATTTTTATCTAAACCTAGTGGTGCAATAACAGGTATTTCATTAACTTTAATAATTTCTTTCAAAACATTAGTTTTAATGTGAATTGGAATACCTACAAAACCCAATTTATCACTTTCAGGTTTTACAGTTATTACATTATATTCTTTTGAGGTAATTCTTCTTGTCTCACAAGATTGATCTTTTAAAGCGTCAACAATTTCCTTGTTAAATTCAATCAATACATCTTCAACTATATTGATAGTACTTTTGTCCGTAACTCTTAGCCCATTAATAAAATTACTTTTAATATTTAAATCATTTAATTTTTTTGAAATTTTAGAGCCACCACCATGAATTAAAAAGATGGATAAACCTAATTTTTTTAAAATAACAATGTCTTGAATAAGATTATTAAATAGATCCTTATTAGAGAGAACAGAACCTCCCATTTTGATTACAATAAAATCCTCTATATATTTTTCTAAATATTTTATTGTTTCTTCAATAGTTGGGCCATTTTCAGGGATAATATTTATTAAATCTTCTTTTTTTAACAATGACATCTAAGTTGTTTTGACAGTCATTTTTCTTTGGACGATATACTGTTGAATCATCGTGAATATATTATTGAAACTCCAATAAATTACTAAGCCTGCAGCGAAGGGAGCTAAAATTATAGTCAAGAATAAAGGAAAAAACATAAATATCTTAGCTTGTATAGGATCTGGTGGTGTTGGGTTAAGCTTCTGTTGAATAAACATAGTAATACCCATAATTATAGGCCAAGCACCTATTAATAAAAATGATGGTGGATCCCAGGGTATTAAACCAAAAAGATTAAATATAGAAGTTGGATCTCTATCACTTAGATCTTTGATCCAACCATAAAAAGGCATGTGACGCATTTCCAAAGTTACAAAAAGAATTTTATAGAAAGCAAAGAATACAGGAATTTGAACCAAGATAGGCAAACATCCTGACATAGGATTAACTTTCTCTTTTTTATAAAGAGCCATCATTGCCTGTTGCAGTTTCATTTTATCATCTTTGTGAAGCTCTTTTAATCTAGCCATCTCTGGTGCTAAAAGTTTCATTTTACCCATGCTTTTGAAGCTAAAGTTAGCAAGAGGAAAAAATGCTAATCTAATACAAACAGTGACAGCAATAATTGCTAGACCATAGTTACCAAGTAATTTAAAGAAATAGTCTAAAGCAAAAAATAATGGCTTTGTTATAAAATACATAAAACCCCAATCAATAACTAGATCAAATTTATTAATTTTTAAGTTTTCTGCATAGCCATCAATTATATTTACTCTCTTAGCAGCAGTTATAATTTGGATTTCTTCTTCTATAGAGTTATTTGGACCAACTTCTACACCCTTAGTAGATATGTAATTGGCACGAAATTTATTTTTATAATCAAAAGTTGTTTTAAACTCTTTACCTTTTTGTGGAATAATTGATGTAATCCAATATTTATCTGAAATGCCCACAAACCCTTCTTGTGATGTACGTGTAAATTTCTTTTCTTGAATATCATCGTAATCTTCTTCAATTAATTCATCGTCAAGCACAGATAAAAATCCCTCATGAAGTATATAAAAACCTGAAATTTTAGGAATTTTATTTCTAATTATTTGGCCATATGAGTAAAAATTATAAGATTTATCTGATTTATTAATTATCTTTTCTTTTACAGTGAACAGAAATTGATCATCTAAAGTTATATGTTTTTCAAATGTAATTCCTTGAGTATTGCTCCAGGTCAATTTTATTGGATTACTAACGGTTAATTTTTTATTTCCAGACATTTGCCAAATTGTAGACGCATCTGGGACATCTATATTTTTGTTAGTTGTTACAAAACCACTTTCAATAATATAGCCATCATCAACATTTCTTGGGCTTAATAAAATTACTTTTTCATCACCATTGAGTTCAAAATTATAATTTTTAAAAGTTAAATCATCTATTGTTGCTCCTTTTAAAGAAATAGATCCGATTACACTATTATTTTCGAATTGAACTCTATTATTTTCTTTTAATGCGTCCTGTCTTGAAATTTTTACAAAGTTTTCATTTTTATCTAAGCTTGGTGTATCTGTACTTGATTCAACCTTTTTTTGTTCTGCTAAATTTTCTTTTATTGCTTTAGGGTCAGGTTGAAAAAAAAGGCTATAAAGAATTATGACAGCTGCACTTAATGATATAGCAGCAATTACATTTTTAGTATCCATTATCTTTTAACCTTTAATTTTTTAACTACAGGATCAAAGCCCTCTCTTTTAGAAAAAGGATGGCAAGATAAAATTCTTTTTGTTGCTTTAAAAAGTCCTTTGATTAATCCGTAAGTTTTTAAGCAATCAATTGCATACGCGGAACAAGTAGGAAGGTATCTACATGAAGGAGATAAATAGGGACTTATAAACATTCTATAAACTTTGATTATGCCAATTAAAACGTTTGCTATAATTTTCATTACTTAATTTTTTTAAAATCTTGAAATAAAGTTTCTTTTATTACCTGATATTCATTGTTTAGCATAGTTGTTTTCGCAATAATTAAATAAGATAAATTAAAGTTTATTGACACTTTTTTAGCTAAATCATTCATAATGCTTCTTAATCTTCGCTTAACTTTATTTCTTTGAACAGCACTTTTGATCTGCTTTTTCTTAGTTACAAAACTAATATTCAACTTGTTATTATCTTTATTTTGAAGAGTTCCAAAAAATAAAGTTACATATTTATTAGAAATCTTTTTTTTCTTAAGTAAATTTTTAAAATCTTCTTTTTTAGAAAGAGCAACAATTTTGCTTTTCATCTATTATTGCTTATTTGCCTTTTGGCTTTCTTTGTGTTGATGATACAGTTAAATTTTTTCTTCCTTTAGCTCGTCGTCTTTTAATTAACTTGGTGCCACCCTTAGTTTTCATTTTAGAGCGAAATCCATGTTTTTTTAATCTTTTACCAACCTTGGGTTGCCAGGTTCTTTTCATAAGCTTTAGCTTTGTTTAATTTTTATTAAATTTCGCTCTTTATACAATTATATGTATAAATAGCAAATAGAAGATTTTATAATACCACCAATATAATATGGATAAATCAAAAAAAGTTAAAATAATTTTAGGTTTATTTTATCTTATCCTTGTTTTAACGTTTTTATATTTCTTCTTTTCAAAATTTTCATTGGAAGAGTTGACAAGTTATGAATTTATCAAAAATAACAGAGATTATTTTTTTAATTTAAAAAACACAAACTTAATATTGCTTTCTTTAGTCTTTTTAATTTTTGTAATAATTTGGGTTTTGTTGGCAGGTTTTGGTTCACCTGTAGCACTTCTTGCAGGTTTTATTTTTGGTAAATGGTTAGGAACTTTTATTTTAGCATTTGGATTATCAATAGGAGCAACGTTTTTATATCTTCTTGGAAATTATTTTTTTAAAGAGATAATTAAAAAAAATTTTCTAGATAAATTTAAAAACTTAGAAGAAAAATTTAAAAAATCAGAATTTAATTATCTTTTAATTTATAGGGTTATAGGAGGAATTCCGTTTGCACTTTCAAATGTTTTGCCATGTATTTTCAATGTTAAAGCAAGTAATTTTTTTTGGTCTACCCTAATAGGAATTTTACCATCTATATTCTTGATAGTTTCAATTGGTAGTGGACTTGAAAAAATTATTGATCAAAATCTAGAAGCACCAAGAATTAAAGATATAATTTTTTCTCCAGAAATATTTATTCCTGTAACTATTTTTGCAGTTTTCATTGTACTTACAATTATAGCTAGAAAAATATTTTATAAAAAATAGTCGACTATTGCAATTAGAGGTAGGTTTAAGATCTAGCAGCATGAGGATGGGATATACGATGGTAGTTAATACTGTATTTATTGATGTATTATTGAAATTAATCATTTTTTCAAAATATTGCCTTAATTTTTTTCATATAATGATTTATATCTACATTAGGAAAATTTATGGGAATTCATTACGATTATAAATCCACAAAAGGTAACAAGCTAATGGAGAAGCAAGCTAAAAGAGAAAAAAAGCTTGCTGAAAAGAAGGCTAAGCGTGAAGCTAAGGAAGGATCAAAAAGAGAAACAGAACCAGAAAAAGCTTTAGATGCATCAAAACCTATCACTTTAGATTTTTTAACTAATCCTGATAAATAATGAGTGATAAAGAAAAAAATGTAAGATTAAGTTTAGCACTAAAAAAAAATCTTAAAAAAAGAAAAATTTTTCAAAAAAAAAATAAAAAGAAAAGTAAATAATGCCAGTACTTTCTGATAAGTCTATAAGGAAACTTGCACTTGAAGAAGCGATGATATCTCCATTCATAGATAAGCAGGTTAGGGGAGGTAAAATTTCTTATGGTTTAAGTTCATTTGGTTATGATGCAAGGGTTGCTGATGAATTTAAAATATTTCACAATGTAAACTCTTCTATTGTTGATCCAAAAAAATTTACATCAGACAACTTTGTTACAAAAAAAAGCTCCGAATATATTATTATACCTCCAAATTCTTTTGCATTAGGAACTACAATTGAAGTTTTCAAAATTCCCAGAGACATTATGTGTATTGTTGTTGGTAAAAGTACATATGCAAGGACAGGAATTATAGTAAACGTGACACCAATTGAGTCAGAATTCTTTGGAGCCGTTACTCTTGAATTTTCAAATACTACTCCATTACCAGCTAAAATATATGCCAACGAAGGCGTGGCGCAATTTTTATTTTTAAAAGGAGATCAAGCTCCAGAAACCTCATATGCTGACAGAAAAGGAAAATATATGGGTCAAACTGGGGTAACTTTACCAAAAGTATAATCATGAAAAAATTAGAAGTCTTTGGAGCAACTAAGCTCAAAGGGCAAATTAAAATTTCTGGTTCTAAAAATGCATCTCTACCTATTTTAGCTGCAACTTTACTTTCAGATAGGAAAATATCTTTAAAAAATATACCAAGAGTTAAAGATGTAGAAACAATGATTAAACTTTTAGAGTCGATGGGTTCTGAAGTTAAAATGGCAAAAAATAATAATGCATTAACAATTCAGAATAACAAAATAACAAAAACTGAAGCTAGTTATAACCTAATGTCTACAATGAGAGCAGGGATTATTGTTTTAGGCCCGCTGTTAGCAAGATTTGGAAAAGCAAAAGTATCAAGTCCTGGTGGTTGTTCTATAGGATTTAGACCTATCGATATTCATTTGGCGGCATTAAAAAAAATGGGTGTTCAATACAAAATGATTGATGGATATGTACACGCAAATGCTAAAAATGGATTGATAGGTGCAAAAATTAAATTTCCAAAAATTTCGGTTGGAGCAACAGAACATTTAATAATTGCCGCATGTTTAGCTAGAGGTCAAACAATTTTGTCTAATTGTGCAATAGAGCCAGAGATTAAAGATTTATCAAATTTTCTTTGCAGCATTGGAGCGAGGATTTTTTGGATTGGAAAAAGACAAGTTAAAATCATAGGTGTAAAAAATTTTAAACCATCAAGTTATAAAATAATGTTTGACAGAATTGAAGCGGGTACTATGCTTGTTGCAGCAGCAACAAATCAAGGTAATATAAAAATAACAGCAATAGAGTCGGATATCATCAAAACAGAAATTGATGTTTTAAAAAAAATTGGTGCAAAGATTTCTCAAAAGAAAAATGAAATTACGATTAAAGGAAGTAAAAAAATTAAGAATATAAATATTAAAACATCACCTTATCCAGGTTTTCCAACAGATTTACAGGCACAATTAATGGTATTGTTGTGCAAGGCAAATGAGAAATCAATAATCAAAGAGGATATTTTTGAAAACCGTTTTCAAAGTGTTTCAGAATTAAAAAGAATGGATGCCAAGATTGAAGTTAAAGGAAATCAGGCAACAATAGAGGGAAATACAATCTTTAAAGGCGCTCAAGTAATGGCAACTGACTTAAGAGCTTCTGCTTCTTTGGTTCTTGCAGCTTTATGTGCTAAAGGAAAAACTACAATCAGCAGGATTTACCACCTAGATAGAGGTTATGAAGATCTAGAAAAAAAATTAAAAAAAATAGGTGCTAAAATTAGGAGAATTAATTAATGGATAAGAAATATCTGTCAAAAATTATAGCCACAGATAATGAAGGTTTACAAATGATTTCAGCGTGTTGTTCAGGTGCCGAAATTAAAGTTGGTAATATTAAATATCTTGCAAAAAGTAAGGTTTTTTTAATGTCCTTAAAGAGATCTAAGGTTGAGATGGAAGGTGAAAATAAAAAAGTTATTAGTATTTGTAAGTTTGAATTTGTTGATCGTGTTAAATCTAAAAATATAAAGCAGATTGATCCAGAAAAAGAATTAGAACTCATTGGCATTGATTATCTTAAAAATAATGACAATTATGAGATAAGTTTAATTTTTACTAATAATGTATACATAATGCTATCAACAGAAATAATTGAAGTAACTCTAGATGATCAAATTAGTATTACAAAATGATTAAAATATTAAATAGTAAAAATAAAGATTTTGATAAAACTTTCAAAACCTAATCTGCCAGGTCAATTTCAGTTAGAAAATGTTGCAACGGCGATTGCAACCGCTAGACAACTACCAGATTTGAAGATAACAGATGAACACATTAAAAGTGGTATTACTAAAATTGAAAGTATTGCAAGACTACAAGAGATCAAATCAGGAAAATTAAAAAATTTAGTTAAAAATAATCAACTATTTATAGATGGGTCTCATAATCCACTTGGTGCAAAGGTACTAAATGAATACCTTCAAAGTTTAAATTGTAGAAAACATATTATTTTAGGAATGATGGCTAATAAAGATCATAATGAATATATGAGCTACTTTAAAAATATTGAATCAATAACAACAATTGATGTCCCAAATCAAACAAATGCTATTAAAGGAAATGATTTAAAGAAAAAAATTAATGAATTTAAAAATATTGATTATAAAAAATCAATACGAAAAGCTATTTCATCAATCAAACTTCAAGAAAATGATATTATTTTAATTACTGGCTCTTTATATCTTGCTGGAGAAGCTTTAAATATAAATTAAATATTTTCTTTAATCCAAGCAACAATATCTGACTTTGGAGTTGCACCAACCTTAGTTGATTTTAATTCTCCATCTTTAAACAATAGCATTGTAGGAATTCCTCTAACCCCGTATTTGGTTGGAGTATTTGGTTCATTGTCAATGTTGTGTTTAGCAATTGATACTTGATCTTTCATTTCATCAGAAATTTCTTCTAATGTTGGTCCAATCTGCTTACATGGCCCACACCATTCTGCCCAAAAATCAACTACGATTGGCTTTGAAGATTTTAATACTTCATTTTCAAAATTATCGTCTGTTACACTTACTGTAGCCATAATGATTTCTATATATTTGATTCTT
>JAOHCJ010000001.1 GCA_028095445.1 Candidatus Pelagibacter sp. | reverse complement strand
AATTTGCACATCCAAATAATCAAAAAAATACAGGTCCTTATGAGAGATTTAAGACTATGATCAAAGGAAAATCTTACAAGATGCTCCTTAACCACCTTGACCACAAGGTTGTAGAGATAAAATCTAGTAACTTAACAGCTATTTTTGAAGTAACTGTTCTTGATAAGGATAAAGCTTATTATAAATTCAATTGGACAGTTGAAAAATACACTGCAGAAGGATCATTAAAAGGCTGTTGGTTGACTACTATGGTTTCAGCACCAATGCCTCTTGGGTCTTCAATTTAAGTTAATAACCAAACGAATTTTGTTTCGCAATTAATAAAAAAATAGTAGGAATCGCAATAATGAAATCAAAAGCAAAAGTTGTCGTAGTTGGTGGTGGTGTAGTTGGAGTTAGCGCACTTTATCACTTAGCAAAAAAAGGTTTGTCAGATGTTGTTCTTGTTGAAAGAAAAGAATTAACTTCAGGATCGACTTGGCATGCTGCAGGTTTACTTCCATTATTTAACATGAGTTACTCTGTGGGGCAACTGCATAAGTATGCAGTAAATCTTTATAAAAAATTAGAAGAAGAGACAGGACAAAATGTTGGTTTCAGTGTTGTGTCAAATATTCGATTAGCAAGTACCAAAGATAGAATGGATGAATATCACCAGTATGCAGGTGTTGCACAAACTATTGGAGTTGATGTAAAATTTTTAACACCAGATCAAGTAAAAGAAATTTGGCCTCTGTGTAATACCTCTGATTTACTTGGAGCAATACAACACCCAGAAGATGGATATATTCAACCTGCTGATCTAACGCAAGCTATGGCTACTGGTGCAAGAAACATGGGTGCAGAAATTTACAGAAATACAGCTGTAGTTGGAATTAAACAAACTAAAGAAGGGTGGGTTGTTGAAACTGACAAAGGATCAATCGAATGTGAACATGTAATTTCATGTTCTGGAAACTTTGCTAGACAAACTGGAAAAATGGTTGGTTTAAATATACCAGTCATACCAGTTGAACATCAATATATAGTTACAGAAGCACACCCAGATATTTTAAAACGAAAAAAAGAAGGTTTACCAGAGATGGGAGTCTTAAGAGATAGTGATAGCAGATGGTATATGAGAGAGGAAGCGGGTGGTTTAATTTTAGGACCATATGAAGATGGAGCTCCAGCTTGTTATGTAGACGGACCATCAAAAGACTCAGAGTATGAATTATTTCAGGAGGATTTAGATAGACTTGCACCGCACATAGAAGGTGCAATTCATAGAGTTCCAGCTTTTGGAGAGGTTGGTGTAAAAAAAGTTTATAATGGTGCAATTTGTTACACTCCAGACGGAAACCCAATTGTTGGTCCAGCATGGGGACTTAAAAATTTTTGGATTAACGAAGGACATAGTTTTGGTATCACAGCAGCAGGTGGAGCAGGATGGCAGCTTGCTGAATGGATAGCGGATGGAGAACCAACAATAGATATGCTTGGTGTTGAACCTAGAAGATTTGGTGATTATGCAACAAAATCTTATTTAAAAGAAAAGAATGAAGAAGCTTATAATCATGTTTTTAAAGTTCATTATCCAGACGAAGAAAGGGGAGCTGCTAGAGAATTAAGAACGTCACCTTGTTATGATAGAATGAAGGATTTAGGGGCTGTATTTGGACAAAAATTTGGTTGGGAGAGACCAAATTTTTTTGCAACAGATGGAATGGAACAAAAAGATGATTGGTCTTTTAGAAGATCTAAATGGTTTGAAGCAATCAAAAAAGAATGCAAAAATGTAAAGGAAAATGTTGGCCTTTTAGATATGACAGCATTTGCAAAATGTAGAATTAAAGGACCTGGAGCAGAAGAGTTTTTAGATTATTTAGTTGCAAATAAACTTCCAAAAAAAAATAGGAAGAATTGGTTTATGTCATGCTCTTAACACTAAAGGAGGAGTTCATTCTGAATTTACAATAATGAGGGAAGCTCAAGAAAGTTTTTATTTAGTTTCTGCGGGAGCAAACCAAAGATTAGATCATGATTGGATACAAAAGTGGATGCCAATTGATGGAACAGTTCAATTTGAAAATTTAACTAATAGTATGGGCGTTCTTGTTGTATCAGGTCCAAAAGCCAGAGAATTAATGACAAGAGTTTCTAGAGATGATTTCTCTAATGAAAACTTTAAATGGTTAAGTGCTAAAAATGTAAATATTGGTAATGCACCAGTCAATGCTATGAGAGTAAATTTTGTTGGTGAGCTAGGTTGGGAGCTTCACCATCCAATTGAATACCAAAATCATATATTTGATAAATTGATAGAAGCAGGCAAAGATTTAAACCTTAAGCCTTACGGCATTAGAGCAATGAATAGTTTAAGACTTGAAAAATCTTACAAACTTGTTGGAACAGAATTATCAATTGAATATTCACCATACGAATCTGGATTAGATAGATTTATACATCCGAATAAAGGAAACTTTATAGGTTTAGAAGCTCTTAACAAATGGAGAGAAAAAGGTTTTGAAAATAAATTAGTTACCATGGAAATTCATAATGTTGAAGATGCAGATGTTTTGGGAAATAATCCAATTTATGAAAATGATAAAGTCGTTGGACGTGCAACTGGAGGTGATTATGGATTTAGATTAGGAAAATCTATTGCATTAGGAATGGTAAAACCCAAAGTTGCGACAACTGGTCAAAAATTGAAAATTGATATTTTGGGAAAAATGTACGATGTTACAATAATGGATGAGAGTCCATACGATCCAGAAAATAATTTATTGAGAGCATAATGAAAATATTAGTCGCCGTAAAAAGAGTTATTGATTACAACGTTCAAGTCAGAGTTAAAGAGGATGGAACGGGAGTTGTTACTGATAATGTTAAAATGTCCAGTAATCCACCTGATGATAATGCCATTGAAGAAGCTGTAAAAATTAAGGAATCAGGTAAAGCGACAGAGATTGTCGCAATTACAGTTGGTGAAGAAAAGTCTCAAGAAACTGTAAGAAAAGCTCTAGCAGTTGGTGCAGATAGAGGTATTCTAATCAAAACAGATGGAGTTGTTGAGCCATTAGCTGTAGCAAAGGCATTACAAAAAATTGTAGATAAAGAAAAACCAGACCTAGTTTTTATGGGAAAACAAGCAATAGACGATGATTGCAATCAAACAGGTCAAATGTTGAGTGCTTTGTTAAACTGGCCCCAAGCAACATTTGCATCAAAAATTCAAATAAAAGATAAAACTTTAGAAGTAACAAGAGAGGTTGATGAGGGATTAGAAACAATTGAAGTTAACATTCCAGCTATTGTTACATGTGATTTAAGATTGAATGAACCAAGATATGCATCTCTACCTAACATAATGAAGGCTAAAAAAAAACCTTTAGAGATTTTAACAGCTACAGACCTAGGAGTTGATACAACACCAAGAGTTCAGCAAATAAAAGTAGAAGAACCACCAAAAAGAAAAGCAGGAATTAAAGTTGCAAGCGTTGCTGAATTAGTTAACAAGCTTAAAAATGAGGCAAAAGTAATATAGTGTCAGTTTTATTAATTGCAGAACATAACAATAAAGAAGTAAGACCGTTTACGTTAAATGCAATTACTGCAGCATCACAAATAGATTCAGACGTTCATGTTCTTTTAATTGGAAATAATTGTGGAGGTGTTGCAAAATCTTTATCTGAAATGCCAGCTGTCAAAAAAGTATTCCAAGCTGAAGCAACCTATTATGAAAAACTATTTAGCAGAAAACTTTGCGCCACTGATTACAAAGTTTTCAAAAAATTATTCCCATATCGTTAGTTCAGCAAACACATTTGGTAAAAACTTAATGCCTAGGGTAGCAGCAAATTTAGATATATCTCAAGTGAGCGATATCATTAAAGTCATATCACCTGATATTTTCTTAAGACCCATTTATGCAGGTAATGCATTTGCTACTGTAAAAAGCACAGATGCAAAAAAGTGTATAACGATCAGGCCGACATCTTTTGAACCTTGTGAAACATCTGGTGGATCTGCTCCAATAGAAAAAGTTGAATCTACTGAAGAGTTTACATTATCAAAATTTGTTAAAAGAGAAGAAATTAAATCTGATAGACCTGAACTTGGAACTGCAAGAGTTGTAGTTTCTGGTGGAAGAGGTATGCAAAATGGAGAGAATTTTAAATTGATAAATGATATTGCAGATAAATTAAACGCTGCAATTGGTGCGTCACGAGCAGCGGTTGATGCTGGATATATAAGCAATGAACATCAAGTTGGCCAAACTGGCAAAGTGGTTGTGCCTGACTTATATATAGCAGTTGGAATTTCAGGAGCAATTCAACACTTAGCTGGAATGAAAGAAAGTAAAATAATTGTTGCTATTAATAAAGATGGTGAAGCACCAATATTTAGTGTCGCAGATTACGGTCTGGAAGCTGACTTATTTGAGGCGTTACCTCAATTCTTAGAAGAATTGAATAAATTAAATAGTATACAAAAATAATCATTACTGTAAAAATTCAAATATGCCTAGAGAAGCAATGGATTATGATGTGGTAATCGTTGGAGGTGGTCCTTCAGGACTATCTACTGCTATCAAACTTAAACAATTAGACCCAGAATTAAATGTCTGTTTACTTGAAAAGGCATCTGAGATTGGTGCTCATATTTTAAGTGGCAACGTATTTGAAACCAGAGCTCTTGATGAGTTATTCCCTAATTGGAAAGAATTAAATACTCCAATTAAAACAAAAGTTTCAAAAGAAAAATTCTTATTTTTAAGTAAAACAAAATCGTTAAGTTGGCCAACATGGCTACTACCTTCTGTACAGCAAAATCACAAAAACTATATAATAAGCCTTGCTAATTTATGTAGATGGCTAGCAGAACAAGCAGAAGCTTTAGGTGTTGAAATTTTTCCAGGGTTTCCAGCTAGTGAAATTTTATACAATGATGATGGATCTGTAAAAGGTGTTGCAACTCAAGATATGGGTATTGACAAAGAAGGAAAAAAAAAAGATAGTTTTGAACCAGGCATAGAGTTAAATGGTAAGATAACAGTTTTTGCAGAAGGTTGTAGAGGTCATCTTGGAAAAGAACTCATAAAAAAATTTGATTTAGACAACGGTAAAGACCCTCAACAATATGGAATTGGTTTTAAAGAAATTTGGGAAATTAATGATAATAATCATGAAGAAGGTTTAGTTATGCACACAGCAGGCTGGCCATTGGACAATAATACCTATGGCGGAAGTTTTATATATCATGCAGAAAATAAACAAATATTTTTAGGTTATGTAATTGGTTTAGATTATAAAAATCCTCATCTTTCACCATTTGATGAGTTTCAAAGATTTAAAACTCACCCAGTTATTAAAAAAGTAATTGAAGGTGGAAAACGTATTTCTTATGGAGCAAGAGCTTTAATTGAGGGTGGATTACAAAGCTTACCTAAAATGTTTATGCCAGGAGCTTTATTAGTAGGCTGTGATGCTGGAACTTTAAATATGCCTAAAATAAAAGGCTCACATACTGCAATGAAAAGTGGAATGATTGCAGCTGAAACTATTTATGCAAATTTAAAAGAAAATAAAGATTTATCAATCTATGAAGATATGTTTAAAAAAAGTTGGGTATACGAAGAACTCTATAAAGCTAGAAATGTTAAACCTAGTTTTAGCTGGGGGTTAATTTTAGGAATAATATTTACAGGAATAGATCAAATTTTATTTAGAGGAAAATTACCACTGACTCTTAAACACAAACATGCAGATCATGAAACTTTAAAATCTGCAAATGAAATGCCAAAAATTGATTATCCTAAACCTGATAATGTTATTACATTTGACAAAACGAGCTCAGTTTATTTGACAGGAACTAATCATGCAGATAATCAACCTGTACATTTGAAACTCAAAGATCCAAACTTACCAATAAATTATACACTAGAAAAATTTGATGAACCTGCTCAAAGATATTGTCCCGCAGGTGTTTATGAAGTCCAAGTAGAAAACGATATTAAGAAATTTGTGATAAATTCTCAAAATTGTATTCATTGTAAAACTTGTGATATCAAAGAGCCTTCGCAAAATATCACTTGGGTTACACCAGAGGGAAGTGGCGGACCTAAATACGGAAATATGTAAAAACTTAATTTAAAAAGATAAAATTATTCCAACAACTAAAATAAGAGAAACAAATAAACTAAAAAAAAACTAAATTAACTTTATTTTCTTTTTTTTTTTCCTCCCTGACTCTTGCTAACAAGTCATTTATGTCAACTCGTCCAGGGAGTTTTACTTTTTCTACTTCAGGGGTCATCAGAGTAGAATAGCTTTTATCATTAGCAATAGAAATTTTTTCAGTACTCATGAGGCTAATAAACATCCCTCAGATGAAATAACAATAAAGTGAACGTTCATTTTGGGTTGACTCTTTTTAAAAATATGTTCATTTTGGGTTAAATTATAATTTTATGACTAAAGCATTACCTGAAGTAACAAATCAGATCCTCAGTGAAGATATACTAGAAGTAATAGAAAAAAACTTCACTTCGATAATACCTGTTTGGACACCAATGCAATTGGATTGGGTAAATGGTGCTTATAGAACTTTTTATGATTATGAAAAATTTATGATCATTATGCATTTATTGATGAATACATTTGAAACTTATTCAAAAAACTTTGTGAAGTTAAATTATGATGAGTTTTTTGATCAAAATAAAGTTGAAATAGATACAATTAATGTAATGGAGGTATCTAAATCGCTGAATATACCAAAAGAAACAGCTAGAAGAAAAATTAACGAATTAGAAAAAATGGGTTCAATAAAAAGAATAAATAAAAAGATTATAATTGATAGAAATACTTGGCCAAATATTAAACCTCAAGACACGATAAAAAGAATGACAAGGTTTTTATCAACTATTTCAAAAATGTGTGTTAGCGAGGGACTAATGGCAGAACCAATCAGCAGTCAAAGTTTAACAAAAACATGTAAGGAATATTTTTCATTTGTTTGGAAACTTTATTATGAAATGCAAATGCCTATGTTATTAGGATTTAAAAAAATTTTTGGTGATTTAGAATCCTTCCATGTTAATGGCATTTGTATAATCAATCATGCTCTAAACTCAAAAAAAGTTGATAATAGTGCAATGAGTAAAGAATTTTACTTAGAAAGGTATTTCTTTGCTAATCAAAAAAATGGAACAGGCATTAACGCAATGTCTATTTCAGAAATTTCAGGCATCCCAAGAGCTACTGTTATTAGAAAATTAAATAAATTACTAAAATTAAAATTTTTAGAAATGAATGATAAAAAACATTATTCTTCAACAGGCGTTCACGCAAAAAAATTGCTAGAAGTACAAAAAAATACCTTTAATAATTTATCTAAATTTACTGCACGTGTTTATAATTTAAGTTTAATAAAAATTAATTAAGTTTTAACTACTCTTTTTTATAATATAGACAAAAAATATAGAAGTTGCCATCATCACTAATGCGTAAGCTGCTGTAGGTACTATATAAACCATCTCATCAAATAATTGAGTTGAAACAAATACAGCCAAAGTTCCATTTTGTAAACCACACTCTAAGGATATACATCTTTGTTGTGCAACACCTGATGTAAAAAATTTTGCAACATAAAAACCTACAATCATCATTACAATATTAAGTACTAGCGCAATTAAACCAGCCTGCTTTATAAAATTTGTAATATTATCCCATTCTTCAATATAGATAGCAATAAATACCAGAACAAATAAAGCTATTGAAATTCTCTGAATTAATCGAACATTATTTAGAATTAAATTTTCAGCAAAATGTCTAATAATCATTCCTATTAAGACTGGGATAGTAACAACAAAAAACATTTTTAAAGAAATGCTTATTATAGAAAATTCTTTTGTAATATAATTGATATTTAATAAATCAATTGAAAGAAAAATAATAAAAGGAACAGATATAATACTAACTAAGCTGATAATTGCTGTAAGCGTTATTGATAAAGCGACATCTCCATCTGCAAATTTAGTGAGCACATTTGATGTTACTCCTCCAGGTGCAGCTGCAATTATCATGACTCCTAAAGCAAGTTCAAGTGGAGTGTTTAATAATTTAATAAGAGTGAATGCAATAATTGGAAGAACAAACATCTGACAAGTAAAACCAACTAAAAAATCTTTTGGAAACTTTACTACTCTTGCAAAATCTTTAATTGTTAGACTCATTCCAAGTCCAAGCATTATTACAGCTAAACCTAAAGGGGCAATTTTTGTAACGATTTCCATTTTTAATGTCTATTAGTTCAAATTGGGTTTATCAAGTAAATGATTTTATCTTTCAATTAATTAAGATAAATCAATAGCGTTTTTCTTTAAAGCTTCCATAGAAACAAGTTTTAAAGTTTTTTCATGAGTTCTTTTTAAATACACAGGACAAGGTTTTCCTGCATCAACGGCTCTAGCATACCAGCTAGCACAAACACACCAACCATCTCCATCTTTTAATCCAGGAAAACCAAATTCAGGATGAGGTGTAATTAAATCATTACCAGCTTCTTTGCACCATTCTAAAAATTCAGTTGTAACTTTTGCACAAACAGTATGAACACCATGATCATTTTCATCTGTACTGCAACAACCATCACGGTACCATCCAGTTAAAGGATCAATAGAGCATTCTTCTAGATCTTCACCTAAAACATTTTTTTGTTTATCAGTCATTAAATTTTTGTAGGATTTGGTTGATCTTTATAAACAACCTCTGGGTCAAAAGATTTTTCTTTCTCTTCAAACTTCATTTTGACTTCTCGACCATTTTCAATTGGACCAAGTGGAATTGATCTATAAAAACATGATCGATAACCAACATGACAACTTGAACCATCACCAATATTAACAGTTAACCAAATAGAATCCTGATCATCATCAATTCTAATTTCAGTTACTTTTTGAATGAAACCACTAGTTTTACCTTTATACCAAATTTGCTGTCTAGATCTACTAAAGTAATGAGCTTCCTTAGTTTCTATAGTTTTTTTTAAGGCTTCAACATTCATATATCCATGCATAAGTATGTCTCTAGTTTTTGAACACATTGTAATAACAGGAATTAAGCCATCATTATCAAATTTTGGTGAAAGAAGTTTCCCTTCTTCAATTTCGACTATATTTTCTCTTTTTTTAAACATAACTAGGTGATTATGTAGCATATTGAGGAATATATTAAATATTTTAAAAACAATGATTTACTGTATAAACTTGCCTTATGAAATTAGTAGAAGACACAGATAACAAAATTTTAGATACCAAAAAAGTTTCTGATAAAGAAGCTGAAGAGGCCTTTAAAACTATCTTAACTTGGATGGGTGAAGACCCTCGTAGAGAAGGATTATTAGAAACTCCTAAGAGAGTTGTAAAAGCATATAAAGAATATTTTGTTGGATATGCAGAAGACCCTAATAAAATTTTAGATAAGACTTTTGGAGATGTCGAAGGTTATGATGACATGGTTGTACAAAAAAATGTTTCTGTGCAAAGTCATTGCGAACATCATATGGCTCCAATTATTGGAATTGCACATGTTGCATACATTCCAAACGAGAGAGTTGTGGGTCTAAGTAAGCTTGCAAGAGTAGTAGAAGTTTTTTCAAAAAGATTACAGACACAAGAGAGACTTACGATGCAAATTGCTAAAACGATTATGGAATCTTTAGATGCAAAAGGTGTAGCTGTAACAATAGACTCAACTCATCAATGTATGACTATGAGAGGTATTAAAAAAGAAAATGCGACAACAGTTACAAATTATTTCTTAGGACAATTTAAAGAAGACCTTGGTGTTCAAAATAGATACTTAAGATTTATTAGTAAGTAACTTTCCTAAGGAGGGAAAAGCATGTCGGATAACTTTAAAGCACTAATTGTTAATCAAGAAGGTGAAAATTTTACCCGAGAGGTAAAGTCAATAGATAAATCATTTTTAAAGCATGGTGATGTTACTGTAAAAGTAGATTATTCAGATTTAAACTATAAAGATGGAATGATTTTGAAAAATGGTGGTCGTCTTGTTAAAGAATTTCCACACATTCCAGGTATAGATTTTTCAGGTACTGTTCTTGAAAGTGAAAATCAAAAATTTAAAACTGGCGATGAAATAATTTTAACTGGATGGAGAGTTGGAGAAGCTTTTTTTGGTGGATACTCTCAGATAGCAAAAGTCAATGCTGATTTTTTAGTTAAGAGACCTTCAAACCTAACTAGCAAACAAGCTATGATGTTAGGAACAGCTGGCTTTACATCTTTAATGAGTGCTTTTGCTATTCAAGCTAGAGAAGAAATTTTATTAGGTGATAAAGTAAATGATGTATTAGTTACTGGAGCTACTGGTGGGGTGGGTAGTGTAGCGGTAATGGCTCTTACTAAATTAGGATACAATGTAACAGCTGTTACAGGAAAAGATTCTAAAACAGATTATTTAAAATCGCTTGGAGCAAAAAATATTGTTAACAGAGCTGATTTTGACAAAGATCCAAGACCTATTGATAAAGGGTTGTGGGATGGTGTTGTTGATACAGTAGGAGGTAAAATTTTAGCTAACGCAATAGCTCAAACTAGATCAAATGGAATTATAGCTGTTTGTGGTAATGCAAATAGCAATGAGTTAAACACAAATTTATTACCATTCATGCTAAGGGGAATTAAAGTTTGGGGAATGGATTCAGCAAATTGTAGTATTAAAAGAAGAGAATTTATTTGGGCAGAAGCAGCAAAGCTTGTTGATTTTAAAGTTCTTGAAAAATCAATCTTAACTGTAAGTTTAGATGAATTATTAGAAATATATCCAAAAATTTTAAAGGGTGAAATTTCAGGAAGGGTTTTGGTAGATTTAAATAAATAGATGGATTGGGACAAATTAAAGATATTTCATGCAGTTGCTGAAGCAGGAAGCTTTACGAATGCAACAGTAAATTTAAATCTTAGTCAATCTGCAATTAGTAGACAAATTCAATCATTAGAGCAAGATCTTAAAGTTCAACTCTTTGAAAGGCATGCAAGAGGTCTCACTTTAACAGAAAATGGTGAATATGTATTTAAAACTGCACATGACGTTATTAGTAAACTTAAAGAAGTTGAAACGTCATTAGGAGATCAAAAAAATAAACCAACAGGAAAATTAACAATTACTACAGTCAGAAGTTTTGGTACTCACTGGCTAACACCTCGAATTCAAGAATTTATGAATTTAAACCCAGAAATTGAAGTAGAACTAATTTTTGACGATAAAGAGCTTGATTTAAGCACTAGGCAGGCCGACATAGGAATTTTTATGAGAAGACCTAAAAAGCTTAATTATATACAAAAAAAATTAATTGATATTAAATACTTTATATATGGATCTAATAAATATTTAGAAAAACATGGTATGCCAAAGACTATTTCAGATTTGAATAAACATAAATTTATTTCCTTTGGAAAAGGAGAGCCCTCACCTGTATATAATCCAGATTGGGCTCTCAAGCTTGGTGTTAAAGATGGAAAGAAAAGAAAATCATTAATGAAGGTTAATAGTGTTATGGGGTTACTTTTAGCTGTTGAATCTGGAGTAGGGTTAGCTGCACTTCCAGAATACTTAGTTTCAAATTCAAATAATATAATAAAAGTTCTTCCAAATTCTGAGGGCCCAATAACTGAAGCACATTTTGTATATCCCCAATCTCTAAAAAATACAGCAAGAATAACTGCTTTTAGAAATTTTCTTTTTAGCAAAATTGGAGACTGGAAGTCTTAGTAGTTTTATTAAAGATATTTAAAAATTTTATTTATTTTCATAAATTATTTCACTACCTTCCTTAGAAAAATTGAAGTCTAAAAAAGTAAATTGTTTCATCTGTTTTTTTAATTTATTTTGTTTTTTTTTGTCACAATATAATAAAAAAAAACCACCTGAACCTGATCCAATAAGTTTTGCTCCTGTAGCACCATTTTTTAATAGCCTGTTGTACAATCTATCAATAAAAACATTGGAAACACCACCAGCTAGTTTTTTTTTTAAATGCCAGTATTCGTTTAAGAGGTTACCAACTTTATTTAAATTTACATTGGACTCCAAAACTCTTCTAAGTTTTAGTGTCAAATTTTTTATTTGAATTAAATGACTTACATTTTTAGACAAGTTAGTTACCTTTTTTTTTTCAACATTTTTTGAGTATCTTTGATAACCTGTAAACATTAACAAAAGATTATTCTTAAGCTTATTTTTTTTTACCTCAGATATTTCAATATTCTTAACCTTAAATGAATTATTAGACAAAAAATTTATAATCCTAAAACCACCATAAGAGGCCCAAATTTGATCTTGTGATCCACAGTATTCTTTCAATTTAATTTGCTCAATATACATTGCAACTTCGGCCATTCTTTTTTGTGAAAGTTTTAATTTTTTAAATTTAGATATTGCGTGAATTAAGCCAACACAAAAAGACGATGATGATCCGATGCCAGAATTTTTTGGTAAGTCTGCTTGAAAATGAATTTCAATTTTATCATTAACTTTAAAATATTTTAAAACTTCATTTACTATAGGATTTTTAATTTCACTTATTTTGTTTTCAATTTCATTTTTGGACCAAACTATTCGATATTTATATTTGAAAACTTCAGATATTTTTCTTATTGTGATATAGCAATATTTATCAATAGTTCCTCCAATAACACATCCACCATGTTTTTTATAGAATGCAGGAAAATCTGTACCTCCACCTAATAAACTAACTCTAAAAGGAACTTTAACAATTATCATATAAATTTTGATATTAAATTTTATATAGTTTATTTAGATATTATTTTAAATTGCTAGATTAATACCTCTCATGAAAACTAAAATTAAGCAACCATCTTTTGTCCAAGAAGAATGTTTTGAACCAGGCTCGAAACTTATAAAATTTCCTTTTTTAAAAATTTTTCCATCATGATCAATTAATTCTCCATCTAAAATTAAAAATTCCTCATAACCTTTATGTTCATGAGGTAAACTTTTTGCTCTAGGTGACATTTTCAATAAATAAGTACCGTAACCACCATTTTTTTTGTCATAAGTAATTTTGTGCCAACTCATGCCTGGTACTATTTTTCCATAATTGTCAAAAGGTTCAAATTTAACATCATAAAGATCAGTGATCATTCTTTTATCTACAAATTTCATATCTAAATTTCTAGCTTTCTATGAGAATTTTTAAATGTCTTTTTTTACCAAGAGACAATTTTATGAAATTATCTTTAAAAAAATTGTTAGTAATAAAAAATTTTTCATCACTTACAAGTTGATTATTAATTTTAACACCATTTCCTTTAATCAATCTTCTGGCTTCACTTTTGGAAGTCTCTAGTTTTGATAAAATTATTAAATCTATTATATTTATTTTTTGATCTAATTGTTTTTTTTTTATAGTGACAGACGGTAAGCTGGAACCCATAGAATTTTCAGTAAATGTTTTTTTTGCAGTCTCTTCAGAAGCTTTAGCTTCTTTTTCTCCGTGCAACATTGAAGTTGCTTCATTAGCCAAAATAATCTTTTGTTGATTTATATTTTCATTCTTAATTTTTTCAATTTTATCAATATTTAAATCAGTAAAAATTTTAAGAAATTTTAAAACATCCCTATCATCTATATTTCTCCAAAATTGCCAATAATCATAAGGTGATAAAAATTTCTTATCTAACCAAACAGCTCCAGATTCTGTTTTTCCCATTTTTGCACCTGATGCTAAAGTTATTAGTGGGGTTGTTAAACCATAAACTTGTTTATTTGAATATCTTTTTATTAAGTCTACACCATTTACAATATTGCCCCATTGATCTGATCCACCCATTTGTAAAGTGCAGTTTTCTTTTTTGTTTAATTCTAAAAAATCATAAGCTTGTAGAATCATATAATTGAACTCCATGTAACTTAATGACTGTTCTCTTTCTAATCTAGTTTTAACACTATCAAAACTTAGCATTTTATTTATTGTAAAATGTTTTCCAATTTCTCTTAAGAAAGAAATATAGTTTAAACTTTTAAGCCAGGAGTAATTATTTACAAAAATTGGTTTTGTCTTTGGGTTTTTAATATCTAAAAAGTTTTTTAAAATTTTTTCAATATTCTTAATATTTTTTTCTATTTCTTTTTCACTTAATATGGTTCTTGTTTTATCTTTACCGGATGGGTCACCAATCCTGGTAGTTCCACCTCCTAACAATACTATGGGTCTATGTCCGTGTTTTTGTAATAGTCTTAAGCACATTATTTGAAGTAAGCTACCAACATGAAGACTTTCTGCAGTACAATCAAAACCTATATAGCCATTGATTTTTTTTTTATCTAACAATTTAGACAAATCATCTTCGCTAGTACATTGATAGAAAAAGCCTCTATCTTTAAATTCTTTTAAAAATTTATTCATAAGTCTATAGTTCTACAATATACAAATTTTTATAAAAAAAAATAAGAATGGAAAAAAATTATTTAGCTTTAGGATTAATGAGTGGTACATCAGGGGATGGAGTAGATTCGTCTATAATTCAATCTAATGGTAAAGAGAAATTTCTGGTAAAATTGAATAGTTATGACCCTTATCCCTCTCAACTTTCTAGAGAAATACACAGTATTAAACACAAAGTACAAAATTCAAATGATCTAAGAATATTTTCTCAAGAAATAAGTCTTCTTGAAGATAAAATTACCACTTTTCATGTAAATATTGCCAAAAAATTGTCCAGCTCTCTACATATTGACATTATAGGATTTCATGGACAAACAATTTTTCATAATTCTGAAGAAAAAATATCAAAACAACTAGGGTTAGGAGATCAACTTTCAAACCTTACAAAAAAAACTGTTGTTTATAATTTTAGACAAAATGACTTAAAAAATGGTGGTGAAGGAGCACCACTAACTCCTATTTATCATAAATTGCTAGTTAAGAAATTTAAAGACAATAAAAAGTTAAAACTTCCAGTTACAATTCTTAATATTGGAGGAATAGCAAACATAACAACTATCGATAAAAATTATAAAATGAGTAGCATGGATATTGGGCCTGGCAACTGTTTAATTGATAAATGGATAAGACTAAATTCAAATAAAGAGTATGATGAAAATGGCAATATTGCCAAAGCAGGAAAAGTAGATAAATTTATTTTAGAACAAACATTAGACAATTTTTACTATAATGCAGTTAGCCAAAAAAAATCTTTAGATACAAATGATTTTGATATATCTTTTTGTAGAGGTCTTACATTAGAAGATGGAGCTGCCACGCTTACAGAATTAACAGCAAAAATTTTATCAAAAAAATTATTAGAAAATGATGTTTATGTTTGCGGTGGTGGAAGGAAAAATACATTTTTAATTAATTCAATACGAAAAAAAACTGAACATAAAATAAAAGAAATTGATCACCTTGGTGTTGATGGCAGTTTTATTGAGTCGCAAGCTTTTGGTTATCTTGCTGTAAGGTCTTATTTAGGTTTACCAATTTCATTTCCTGAAACTACTGGATGCCAAGAGCCAATTACTGGTGGAGTAATAGTTAAGAATTTTTAAAATAAAGCAGATTCTTTTTTAATATATTTATCTAAGCTTTTTGCTAAAACATCTTCTTTTTTTGAAAAAAAATGATTTGCATCATTTACAGGTTGAAAATCAACTTTAATTCCTTTTTGAGCACTTAATCTTTTATTTAATTCTAAAATATCATCAGATGGGACTAATTCATCTTTTTTCCCATAAGTCATTAATCCAGAAGTTGGGCATGGAGATAAAAAAGAAAAATCATAAACATTTGGTTGAGGTGATATTGCTATAAATCTATTTATTTCAGGTCTTCTCATTAATAACTGCATTGCAATTAAAGAGCCAAATGAAAATCCCGATACCCAACATTGTGAATTATCAAAATTTTCTCTTTCTAACCAATCTAATGCAGCAGCAGCATCTGCTAATTCTCCTTGGCCATTATCAAAATCTCCATCACTTTTTCCAACACCTCTAAAATTCACTCTGCATACTGAAAATTCATTTTCCATAAAAGTATGAAATGTTTCTACCACAACTTTATTGTTCATTGTTCCTCCGTATTGAGGATGAGGATGTAATACTAATGCTATAGGCGATGTTGGCTTTTTACTTTTATAATATTTTGCTTCAAGCCTTCCAGCTGGTCCAGGTATGAAAACTTCAACTATTTTATTGTCCATAAGTGTAACTGATTATTATTCTCAAAAAAAAATTACATTTACCATAACTTAGCGACAATATGTTAACTTTTTTATCTATTGTATACTTGACTAATTTAGTCAAGATTGTATAAAAACCCCATTAATAAAGGGTAAATATGAAATTAACATCAAAAGGTAGATATGCCGTTATGGCATTAGCTGACTTAGCTAAGTTTAATAGTGAAAATCCTGTATCTTTAAGGGACATATCTTTAAGGCAAGGGATATCGTTAGTTTTTTTAGAACAAATATTTTCAAAGCTAAAAAAAAATAATATAGTTAAAAGTGTAAGAGGTACAAATGGTGGCTATATATTAAGCACAAACCCTATTCAAATTAAACTTGCAAATATACTTGATGCTGTAGACGAAGAAGTTAAAACAGTTCAGTGTAAAAAAGAATCAAAAAAAGGATGTAATGGAAAAACATCAAAGTGTATCACACATAACTTATGGGATGAACTTGAAATTCATATTAACAATTTTTTTGAAAGAAAAAATTTAAAAGATCTTATAGATAATAATTCAGAAAGAAGAACCTAAAATGGATGCTAGAGAAAAAGAAATTGAGAAATTAAAAGATTATAAATATGGTTTTTCTACTGATATTGAAAATACTCGTGCACCAAAGGGTTTAAATGAAGAAGTTATTAAATTTATTTCAAACATTAAAAAAGAACCTAAGTGGATGCTTGATTTTAGATTAAAAGCATTTGAAAGATTTAAACAATTAAAAGAACCAGATTGGCAAAAACCTAAATATCCAAAAATTGATTATCAAGATTTATATTATTATTCAGCACCTAAAAGCATGGATGATAAACCTAAAAGTTTAGATGAATTAGATCCAAAACTTCTAGAAACATATAAAAAACTTGGTATTCCTCTTCAAGAACAGGCGAGGTTAAATGGTATTGCAGTTGATGCAGTATTTGACTCGGTTTCAGTTGCAACAACTTTTAGAGAAGAATTATCTAAGCTAGGAATTATTTTCTGTCCTATATCGGAAGCTATCCAGAACCATCCTGATTTAGTTAGAAAATATTTAGGATCGGTAATTCCAACAACAGACCATTTCTTTGCTACTCTTAATTCTGCTGTTTTTACTGATGGTTCATTTGCGTATATACCTGAGGGTGTAAGATGTCCGATGGAATTATCTACCTATTTTAGAATTAATGCCTCAAATACAGGTCAGTTTGAAAGAACTTTAATTATTGCAGATAAAGGAAGTTATGTAAGTTATTTAGAAGGGTGTACGGCACCAATGAGAGATGAGAATCAATTACATGCTGCTAATGTAGAATTAATAGCACTAGATGATGCTGAAATAAAATATTCTACAGTTCAAAATTGGTATCCTGGAGATAAAGATGGAAAAGGTGGAATATATAATTTTGTTACTAAACGAGGTTTGTGTAAAGGTAAAAATTCTAAAATCTCATGGACTCAAGTAGAAACAGGATCTGCTATAACCTGGAAATATCCAAGTTGTATTTTAAAAGGAGATAACTCAGTTGGAGAGTTCTACTCAATTGCAATTACAAATAATCATCAAAAAGCCGACACAGGTACAAAAATGATTCATCTAGGTAAAAATACTAAGAGTAAAATTATTTCAAAAGGAATAAGTGCAGGATTTTCAGATATGACTTACAGAGGCCTTGTTGATATTTCCTCTAAAGCAACAAATTCCAATAATTATACTCAATGTGACTCATTGTTAATGGGAAATAAGTGTGGAGCACATACAGTTCCATATATTAAAAATAAAAACTCAGAATCAAATATTGCACACGAGGCAACAACATCAAAAATAAGTGAAGAACAACTACATTATTGTCAGCAAAGAGGCTTGAGTCAAGAAGAAGCAGTTGGACTAATAGTGAATGGATTTTGTAAAGAAGTTCTGCAACAGCTTCCGATGGAATTTGCAGTTGAGGCTCAAAAGCTAGTTGGTATTAGTCTCGAAGGAAGTGTTGGTTAATGCTAAAGATAAATAAATTACATGCAAAGATAGATAACAAAGAAATTTTAAAGGGACTTTCTCTTAATATAAAACCTGGTGAAGTCCACGCTATAATGGGTCCAAATGGATCGGGAAAAAGCACATTATCAAATATTTTATCAGGAAAAAAAGGATACGAAGTGTTAGGTGAAGTTCTTTTTGAGGAAAAAAATTTATTTAATTTAGAAACTGAAGAAAGAGCACACGAGGGTATTTTTTTAGCTTTTCAATATCCTTTAGAAATTCCTGGGGTTAATACGAATATATTTTTAAAAACTTCATTAAATGCAATAAGAAAAGCAAGAGGTGAAAAAGAGCTTGATGCTATAGAATTTTTAAAACTGGTAAAAAAAAAAGCAAAAGAACTTAAATTTGATGAAGAAAAATTAAATAGACAATTAAATGTTGGTTTTTCTGGTGGAGAAAAAAAGAAAAACGAAATTTTACAAATGTCGTTGCTGGCACCAAAGTTATCAATTTTAGATGAAACGGACTCAGGATTAGATATTGATGCCTTAAAAATTGTTGCTGATGGGGTGAATACTTTAAGAGATAAGAAAAACTCATTCCTAATAATTACCCATTACCAGAGATTATTAGACTATATTAAACCTGACTTTGTTCATGTATTAAAAGATGGAAAAATTATCAAATCTGGTGGTGCAGAGTTAGCGTTAGAACTAGAAAAAAAAGGATATGAAAACTTTTAATTTAATGAAAGAACAACTTCAAATAGATTTTGATAATATTATAAAAACTTCAGGTTTTACAAAAAGAGATATTGAACTTAAACAAAATTCTTTGAATGAATTTATAAAAATAGGTTTTCCGAACAAAAGACAAGAAAACTGGAAATTTTCTGATTTAGATCAAATAATTAAAAAAAATATTGGGGATCTTAGTTTTTATAACGATTATTCATTCTCAAATAAGATTGACACATCGGTATTTGTTGATGGGCTAGATCATAACAAGATCGTTTTTATAAATGGTAGAATTGAAAAAATTGATTTTAGTCATGAAAAAAAAGATAAAATAGAAATAATTGATGAGCCAGAAATAGATAATGGATCAAATAATTCCAATTCTTTAATTAATTTAAATAAGGCTTTTACAAATAAATCTTATAAAATATCAGTTAAAAAGAATTATAAACTAGTAAAACCTTTAATAATTTACCATATAACAAATGATAAGATTAAGTTCAAAAATATAAATTTAAGCTTAGATTTCCTTTTAGAAGAAAATAGCTCCTTAAGAATAATAGATTTATTTAATGATAATTCTGAAAAAAATTTTTTAAATATTTTTTATAATTTTGATTTAAAGCAAGATTCAATTTTAAAAAATTATAAAATTGATAAAATAAAAAATAGGAATGTAAAATATTCCTTTAATAATATTGAACAAGACATAAATAGTGTATCTGAAACATTTATTTTATCATCAGGATCTCATTTTTTTAAGAATGAGATCAATTGTAATTTAAAAGGAAAATACTCGTCAGCATTTATAAATGGTATTTTCTCTCTCTCTGATGATAAGCATCATGAAGTTAGAACGACTATAAATCACCTAACAGAAAATACTAAAAGTTATCAATTAATTAAAAGTGTCTTAGATGATAGCTCTAAAGCTGTATTTCAGGGAAAAATATTTGTTAATTCAGAGGCACAAAAAACAGATGGATATCAACTAAGTAAGGCAATTCTATTAAATGAAGCATCTGAATTTAATGCAAAACCAGAATTAGAAATTTATGCAGATGATGTAAAATGTTCGCATGGTTCTGCATCAGGTAGTCTAAACGAGGACTCAATATTTTATTTAATGTCTAGGGGGTTAGATTATCAACAATCAAGAGAACTTTTAATTAATGGGTTTTTACTCGATGTAATAGAAAAAATAACAGATTCTCAAATTAAAAATTTAATAAAAAACATGATTGGATTTAAAGAATGAATATAAACAATATAAAAAAAGAGTTTCCTATTTTTGACGAAAAAATTCAAAATAACGATTTAGTTTATCTTGATAGTGCAAACTCCTCTCAAAAACCAAAAGTTGTAATAGATAGAATTAATGAATTTTATACTAAACAATTTTCTAATGTAGGGAGAAGCGTTCATTATTTAGCAGTAGCTGCTACCAATCTTTATGAAAATACAAGATCTTCAGTTCAAAAATATATTAATGCTAAAGATAAAAATGAAATTGTATTTACTAAAGGAGCAACAGAAGCACTTAATCTAGTTGCGAATACATTGGGTCAAAATTATTTACAAGAAAACGATGAAATACTTATTACTGAATTAGAGCATCATTCTAATTATGTACCATGGCATTTTTTAAGAAAATCAAAAAATATAAAAATTAATTTTGCTGAAATTAATGATGATGGTGAAATTACATTAGAGGAAATTGAAAAAAAAATAACACCTAAAACTAAAGTAATTTCAATTACCCATTTATCAAATGTAACAGGTGCTATTTTACCAATTAAAGAAATAACTGAATTAGCACATTCAAAAGGAATAATAGTTGTAATTGATGGATGTCAGGGTGCGCCACATTTAAAATTAGATATGCAAGATTTGAATTGTGATTTCTATGCAATTTCATGTCATAAAATGTATGGTCCAACAGGCTTGGGCGTATTATATGGTAAAAAAAAATGGTTAGAAGAATTACCACCATATCAAGGTGGAGGGGGGATGATCAATGACGTTAAAAAAGATAAAATTTCTTATGGTGATTTACCTAATAAATATGAGGCTGGCACAATGGCTACAGCTCAAGTTATTGCATTTGATCAGTCCATAAAATTTCTAGAAAGTATTGGAATAGATAATGTTGTGAAACATGAAGCTGATTTAGTTGAGTATGGACAAGAACTTTTACAAAAAAATAATTCAGTAAAATTAATTGGCAATCCTAAAAATAAAGGTGGAGTTTTATCTTTTACCATTGAAGGCATTCATCCGCATGATGTAGCTACTATTTTGGATGAAGATGGAGTTGCAATAAGAGCGGGTCATCATTGTTGTCAAATTCTACATGATAAATTAAATATACCTGCAAGCTCAAGGGCTTCTGTCGGAGTTTATAATACAAGAGATGATTTAGACAAACTTAATGATGCAATAAATAATTGTAAAAAAATATTTAGTTTAAAATGAACTTAAAAGAATTATATCAAGAAATAATACTTGAACATGGTAAAAATCCAAGAAATCTTGGCAAGACTGATAATTTTAATAAAGATGCTAAAGGACACAACCCTTTATGTGGTGATAATGTTCATATTTTTTTAAAACTTAATGGACAAAAAATAGTAGAGGACATTTCTTTTGAAGGTAGTGGTTGTGCTATCTCAATGGCATCAGCATCAATTATGACAGACTTAATTAAAGGTAAGAATGAACATGAAGCTAAGGAAATAGTGGAGGATTTTTTAGGAATGATAAAAGAAAATCCTGAGTTAAAATCAAAAAATTTAAAAGAGGATGAAAAAACTAAACTAATGTGTTTATCTGGAGTAAAACAATATCCAATGAGAGTTAAATGTGCTACTTTATCTTGGCATACATTAATTTCTGCGATTGACAACACACAAGAAGAAATTAATACTGAGAAATTATAATAAATTATGGACTTAAAAGAAAAAATAATTGCTGAAATCAGGCAAATTTACGATCCAGAAATACCTGTTAATATTTATGAGTTAGGTTTAATTTATGATGTTAAAGTAAAAGAGAATACTGCTAAAATTATAATGACATTAACCTCTCCAAACTGTCCAGTTGCTGAAAGTCTACCTAAAGAAGTTAAAGACAGCGCCATGCAAGTTGAGGGCATTGAAGAGGTTGATCTTGATTTGGTCTTTGAACCACCATGGGACAAGTCAATGATGTCTGAAGCTGCAAAATTGGAGTTAAATTTATAATGAACCAAATTATTAAATTAAGTGATAATGCAGCTAATCGTATTAAAGAAATTATGTCTGGAGTTGAGACGAACTCAATTGGTGTGAGAGTTGCCGTTAAATCTGGTGGTTGTGCGGGAATGTCATATGTAATGGAATACGCAAAAGAGATTAATCCTAACGATGAAATTATCGAGGATAAAGGTGTTAAAGTTTTTGTAGATGCCGCAGCCGTAATGTATCTACTTGGAACTGAGATGGATTATAAAAAAGAGGAGTTTTCATCTTCTTTTGTCTTCAATAACCCCAATGAATCAGAGCGTTGTGGATGTGGAGAATCTTTTAAGGTTTAGATACCTGTTTTAAACATATCTGATTTGCATAATACGCATATCTATGCTAATAATTAAATATGAATAAATTTGAATTTAAAAATCTTGTTAAATCACTGGAGAAATCTTTAAAAGAGAAATCTTTTTTTAAGAATCTTCGTAAAGAAGTAAACACTGGTGCTAATGGCACTCAGGATTACGTTGTTAAAAAAGGAATTAACAAAGATACAATAGCAACAACTAGACAGTAAATAATCTAGCCACTGTAATACATCTCAAACTCAACTGGGTGTGGCGCATGTTCAAATTTATGTATTTCTTCAAATTTTAGCGCAATGTAAGCATCAATTTGATCGTCTGTAAATACACCTCCTTGAGTTAAAAACTCTCTATCTTTATCTAAACTTTCCATTGCCTCTCTTAAAGATCCACAAACAGTTGGAATATTTTTAACTTCCTCAGGTGGTAATTCATAAAGATCTTTGTCAAATGACTCACCTGGGTGTATTTTATTTTTAATTCCATCCAAACCAGCCATAAGCATAGCAGCAAAAGTTAAATAAGGATTTCCTGCAGCATCAGGAAATCTTATTTCACATCTTGCACCATTTTTACTTAAAGTAATTGGTATACGACATGAAGCAGATCTATTTCTTGCAGAGTATGCAAGTAAAACTGGAGCTTCAAAACCAGGTATTAACCTTTTATAACTGTTTGTCGTAGCATTAGAAAAAGCATTTATCGCTTTGGCATGTTTTAGGATACCACCAATATAATGTAATGCAGTCTCTGATAATCCAGCATAGGCGTCACCAGAAAAAACTGGTGTTTTACCTTTCCAGATTGATTGATGAATGTGCATACCAGAACCATTATCTCCAGCAACAGGTTTTGGCATAAAAGTTGCAGTTTTCCCGAATGAATGTGTTACCATCTGAACAACATATTTATATAATTGAACGTTATCAGCTTGGTCGACTAAAGTTCCAAAGTACATTCCGAGCTCATGTTGACTTGGCGCTACTTCATGATGATGTTTTTCAACTTTAATACCAACTTCTTTCAAGTTTTTTAAATATTCACTTCGCATATCTTGCTCACTATCAACAGGTGGTACTGGGAAATACCCACCTTTAACTGGAGGTCTATGTCCCATATTACCATTCGCGTATTCAGTACCAGAGTTATATGGACCTTCTTTACTATCTATTTTAAAACCAGTGTTGTTAGGTTCGTTATTAATTCTAACGTCGTCAAAAACAAAAAACTCAGGCTCAGGACCAAAGAATGCTTTATCTCCTACACCAGATTTTTTTAAAAATTCCTCTGCTTTTTTTGCTGTACCTCTCGGGTCTCTTTCATAAGGTGATTTTTTAACAGCATCTAAAATATCACAAAAAAGTATAACAGTATTATGAGAGGTAAAAGGATCCATAATCATTCTTGATGTGTCTGGCTTTAAAATCATGTCAGATTCATTTATAGCTTTCCAGCCTGCAATAGACGAACCATCAAAAAACACACCATCATTTAACATTTCTTCATCTACTATAGTTGAGTCCATTGTTAGGTGTTGAAGCTTTCCTCTTGGATCAGAAAATCTTAAATCTACAAATTCAGCTTCTTTTTCTTTAATAAACTTTAGTACATTACTAGCACTCATGTTTTCTCCCTTTTAAGTTTTATTTCAAACCTTAACAAATGTTTATCGAATAATATTGCTTGATTAATAAATATCACCTATGCGTTTTTTACATATGAATTACATCATTATTTGTTAAATTAGCAATCAATTGTTAGTTGAAATATGAGTTTATTAGATAAAGAGCCAGTAAGAAGGGTAGAAAGACATTTAAAAGATTTTAATGAATCTTTAGAGGTGATTGTGCTTGAAAATTCAGCAAGAACAGCGATAGAAGCCTCTAAAGAACTAGATTGTGATGTGGGTGCAATTGTTAAAAGTTTGGTTTTTAAAACAGAGGAAAGTTATATTTTATGCTTAGTTTCTGGAGATAAGAGATGTTCATTAAATAAATTAAAAAAGATAAAAAATCAAAAAAACCTATTAATGGCATCACCCGATGAAGTAAAAGCTCAAACTGGATATACAATAGGTGGAGTTTCACCTATAGCACATTTAAATAAGATAGAAATTTTTATAGATAATTCTTTAAAAAGATTTACTGATCTTTTTGCAGCAGCAGGACACCCTAACTGTATTTTTAAGATAAATTATAAAGACATTCTAAAAATAACAAATGGAAAAATTGAAGACATAACTGAATGAAAACACCAAAGCTAATTGATTATATTTTGTTGGTTATTCTAGCATTAATATGGTCGTCAGCATTTTTTAATATTAAAATTGCAACTGAGTCTTTTGGACCAGTTACTATCGCATTTCTAAGAGTCTTTTTTGGTGCAATTCCAGTTTTATTATTATGTTTTTACAAAAAAATTAAGATAGAAGCATTTTCTAGAGATTGGTATTGGTTTGCACTAATAGGGTTTATAAATCTCGTTGCACCATTTTTTTTAATAGCTTATGGAGTAAAATATGTTCAAAGCAATCTTGCTGCAATACTAATGTCAACAACACCTTTAAGCTCAACAGTCTTAGGACATTTTTTTACTAAGAATGAAAAATTTAATTTTATCAAAACATTTGGAATATTGATTGGTTTTTCAGGAATAGTTTATTTATTTTCAGATAATTTTTTAATAAATGATAACAATTTTATTTCAGCTCTATTAATTTTACTTGGATCAACATGTTATGTTATTGGAGGAGTGTTAACCTTGAAAATTAGTAAAAAAAAAAATGAAAATGTAACAGGATCAATATTGATATGGGCAGTTATTATTTTGATACCCATAGTTTTATTAACAGAAAAACCATGGATTAGTGTTCCATCAATAGAGTCCTCTATATCAGTTGTTTATTTAGGATTAGTATCAACCGGATTAGCATGGTTGCTAAGATTTAGAATTTTAAAAAATAATGGTTTAATTTTCCAGTCACAAGTGTCTTACTTAATACCTATATTTGGAATAATTTTAGGTTATGTTTTTTTAAAAGAAATTATTACTCCTAAAATCATAGTTTCTTTGTTAGCTGTTTTAGTTGGACTTTATTTTGTAAAGAAAGCAGATAATAAAAAAACTATTTCTTAAATATAATCTTCGCATTAAAAGAAAACGATCTTCTTTCACCATCTACATTAAATGGATAAGCTGTATGCATTAAATAATTTGGAAAAATTAAAAAATCACCAAGTTTGGGATTTAAGTTAAAGATACTTTTGCTTATAAAGTTTTTTTGACCATTTATAAAATCAATAGTTCCATTGGTCTTAGTTTTTTTATTTTTAACCATTTTATTTTGACTCATATTTTTTGGAATTTTTAGATATCCAATACCTGACAATTGCCCCCCATGATAATGAATGGGATTGTATTCATTTTTAAATTGTCTAACTACCCATAGGCTAATTATCTTGATATTTTTTATATTTTTAACTTCAGATTTTTTCAAATAATCTTTAATATTTTTAATTAATTCTTTAGATAGTTTTTTGTTAATAAAGGAATTGGTAAATTTAACTTCATTCTTAATTTGACTTGCTAGTTTAGAACTGTAATCATTTTTTTTAGATATTGAGGACTTATCAACTTTATCATTAATTATTTTAATAATTTTTTTTGATAATTTCCCTTTTCCTAATGTAGGACCAAATAGTCTTAAAGTTTTCATATTTTCATTATATTATTCAAATTAATATTTTAAAACCCATTCTTATAGCAACAAATATTACAAGAGTGGAAGTTATAAGTACTAACATTCTACCTGGAAAAAATTTTAAGTTTAAAAAGTTTCCTAATTGTCCACCTACAAAAACTATAAAGAAAAAAGACCAATAATTTGCTATTTCACTTAAAACAAAATCTTTTGTAAATTGACCACCAACACCTGCTATAGAATTTATTAAAATAAAAAGTGAGGCAGCTGTAGCTATATCCTTGGCTTTACCAGCTTTTATTAATAAAAGTATAGGACTTAAAAAAATACCCCCACCAATTCCTACAATACCAGAAATAAACCCTATAACGCCCCCAATTAAAAAACAGATTGTTTTAGGAATTTTATTGAAATTTTCTTTTTCTTCATCATAAGATTGAAATTTTAAAAGTAGCAAAAATCCAGCTAATACCAAAACTATAAAGAGTAAAATTTCAAAAATATCTTTTTCTATTGAAAGAGATCCACCAATAAATGCTAATGGTATAGAAGAGATTAAATAAGGAGTTAATAATTTTAGATTAACATTACCAGCTCTAATATAGTTAAAACAATTTCCAGAAACGACAATAATATTACAACAAAGTGCAATAACAGGAAAAATTTGATAAGGAACACCCCAAATCAATAGTAGAGCCAAGTATGTTGACCCTCCACCAAATCCTACACTTGAGTATAATATTGATGTTAGAAAAAATAAAAATGATAATATAAACATTATAATTAATTTAAATTTATGATTGTAAATATAGCACTTTTAACTGTTACAGATACCAGAACTTTTGAAAATGATAAATCAGGAGGAATTTTAGTAAAAAAAATTGAAGAAGCTAAGCACAATTTAATAGATAGAAAAATTTGCAAAGACAATAAAGATGATATTGTTAAAATTTTGAAGGAATGGATAAATAAAGATGAAATTGATGTTGTTATCACCACTGGTGGAACAGGCTTAACTGGTAGAGACATTACTCCTGAAGCAGTTAATGAGATTGCTGATAAACATATTCCAGGTTTTGGAGAAGTTTTTAGAACTCTTAGTTTAAAAACTGTAGGCACATCTGCCATTCAATCTAGAGCGTGTGCAGTTTTGGCAAATGGGAAATATGTTTTTGCTCTCCCCGGATCATCAGGTGGAGTTATTGATGCATGGGAAGGTATTTTAAAGCATCAACTAGATATAAATCACAAGCCTTGTAACTTTGTTGAATTATTTCCAAGACTTAAAGAAAAATAGTTATTTTTGATATTTTTCTTTCCACTCCGAGTAGGGCATTCTATAAACATGTTCTCTTGCCTCAGGATCTGAAATAGTTATATCTTTTTTTTCAGCCTCTTCTCTATACCATCTTGATAAACAGTTTCTGCAAAAACCAGCTAAGTTCATAAGATCAATATTTTGAACATCTTTTCTCTCATCTAAATGTTTTAACAATCTTTCGAAAGTAGCAGATTGTAATTCTTTTTTTTTATCTTCAATCATAATTAAAATATTAGACACATTTCAATTAAGCACAAGATGTAGGTTAAATTCAATCATTAGTAGAAATAAAATATTTATATAAGTAGATCATATATAGTTTCTTTGGTTAACTTTTTTATGGCTGTAAAAATGAGAAAAAAAGCCAAAAAGAAAAAAACTAAGACCAAAAAGAAAATTAAAAGTAATTTGGTCAAGCGATCATTAAAAAAAAATAAAATTACTAAAAAAACCAAAAATAAAAAAGGTGTGACTAAAAAGAAGTTACTTAAACCAATTAAAAAAAATAAGCTAAAAAACAATAAAAAGAGAAAGAAGGTTAAAATGAGTACAGAAACAGTGAAAGGTGGACGATCTCCGTTACTAGATACGTCTCACTTAAAAGTTAAATTTCCTTTTAAAGAACAATATGGAAATTTTATAGGGGGAAAATTCGTTAAACCAAAATCAGGAAAATATTTTGATAACGTGAGCCCAATTAACAATGAAGTTATATGTTCTATTCCAAGATCAGACGCAAAAGATGTAGATGCTGCATTAGATGCTGCACATGCTGCTTTTCCTACTTGGGGAGTTACATCTATAACTGAAAGATCAAACATTCTGCTAAAAATAGCTGATGTTATTGAAAAAAATCTTGAACTATTAGCTACGGCTGAATGTCTAGATAATGGAAAGCCAATCAGAGAATGTATGGCAGCTGATTTACCATTAGTTGTTGATCACTGGAGATATTTTGCTGGTGTTATTAGAGCAGAAGAAGGCTCTGTTTCAGAGATAAGTAATAGTGAATACTCTTATCATATACCTGAACCATTAGGTGTTGTTGGTCAAATAATACCTTGGAATTTTCCATTATTAATGGCAACATGGAAACTTGCACCAGCACTTGCTGCAGGTAACTGTGTAGTTTTAAAACCAGCTGAACAAACACCAGCATCTATCTTGCTTTTAATGGAACTTATTGGAGACCTATTACCTCCAGGAGTTGTTAATGTTGTAAGTGGTTTTGGTTTAGAAGCAGGAAAGCCATTAGCTTCATCTAAAAGAATCAGAAAGATTGCTTTTACTGGTGAAACAACAACTGGACGTTTGATCATGCAATATGCATCACAAAACTTAATTCCAATAACTTTAGAATTAGGTGGAAAATCTCCAAATGTTTTCTTTGAGGATGTCATGGATCAAGATGATGATTTCTTCGATAAATGTCTTGAAGGTTTTGCGATGTTTACTCTTAATCAGGGTGAAGTTTGTACTTGTCCTAGCAGGGTATTAATCCAAGAGTCTATCTATGATAAATTTATAGAAAGAGCTATTGCTAGAACAAAAGCAGTCAAACAAGACAATCCTCTAAAAATGGAGACTATGATTGGTGCTCAAGTATCATTAGAACAAATGGAAAAAATAAAATCTTACTTAGATTTAGGTAAGAAAGAAGGTGCCAAAGTTCTATGTGGTGGAGAAGTTGCCAACTTAAACAGTGGTTTGGAAAAAGGAAACTATATCCAACCTACTATTTTTGAAGGTAATAACTCTATGAGAGTTTTCCAAGAAGAAATTTTTGGACCAGTGGTATCTGTTACTAAATTTAAAGATGAAGCTCATGCATTAGAAATTGCTAATGACACTCTTTATGGTTTAGGAGCAGGTGTTTGGACTAGAAATGGAAATGTAGCTTATAGAATGGGAAGAGGAATCCAAGCAGGTAGAGTTTGGACCAACTGTTACCATGCTTATCCAGCTCATGCTGCTTTCGGAGGATATAAACAATCTGGAATTGGTAGAGAAACACATAAAATGATGCTTAATCACTACAGACAAGTGAAAAACTTACATGTGTCATACAGTGAGAAAAAATTAGGTTTCTTTTAACAAATATCTTATAATGGCCTGTAATAAATTACAGGCCATATAACTATGAAAGTTTCAGCAACACCTTTAGCACTAGAACTAATTGAAGATCTTAAAAAAGATCATGGTAAAGAATTGCTTTTTCATCAATCTGGTGGATGTTGTGATGGAAGTGCTCCAATGTGTTACCCTGTTAAAGAATTTCTAGTAAGCGATGATGATGTTTTAATTGGAAAAATTGGTGGAATACCTTTTTATATAAGTGAGACACAACATGAGGCATGGAAAAATACAGATTTAATTATTGATTGTATTAAAGGTATGGGTGGAATGTTTTCTTTAGATAATGGTACTGGTAGAAGATTTTTAACAAGATCAGAGATTTGCGTTCCTGAAGGTATTAAGATTAATTAGTACTAATTGGATTTCCCTCCAACCACTCACTTTCTTCATTTTTATAATGTTCTTTTTTCCAAATAGGAGATCTTTTCTTAATTTCTTCAATTATAAATCTAGACAAAACATAAGCTTGATCTCTATGTTTACACGCAACAGCTACAATAATGCTAGTTTCACCAAGACCAACGTAACCTTTAATATGCTCAATAAAGACAGCTTTATCTATAATTTTTAACTTATCTCCAGCTTCATTATAAATCTCTTTAAAGCTTTTCAATACTAGCTCATCATGGCTATCGTAAGTTATTCCAATAACTTCTTTATTTTTATTAATATTCCTTACAGTACCAGTAAAAATAATTGAAGCCCCATATTTAGATGATTTAATAAAATCTTCTGCATTAGAAGATCTTATTTTTTCAACCTTTATATCTAATATTCTTGTATGAAGCATTAACCACCACCTATTGGAGGGATAATTGCAATTTTTTGATCTTTTGAAATTTTATAGCTATCATTAATGATATTATTATCTTCTGAACAAAAAGCAGAAGATTCAACAATTTTTTTAAAGTTTTTATTATCATTAAAATTTTTGTCTAAATAATTAATGATTTCTTTTTTAAAATCTTTGATTTTAATCTTCTCTTTTATATTGAACTCTAAATAATCTTTATTGCTAAAATCTCTACTTGCACCAAATAGTTCAAGAATTATTTTCATTTTTTTAATTTAGATGAAAGTTTTAAGTCTTCAGTACTAAAATTTGATTTATTTTTTAAGATAAAGTCATCCATGATTTTAACTTTATCTTCTTCAAATTCTTGAACTTTACGAGTATTTAGATTTACATAAAGAGCCAAAGCTTCAAAAGTAGATGCCAAGTATTCCTTTTTTCTATGAATCATTTCAAATTTATATTGTAGTCGTTTTTTGTCGTGATCAAAGTATAGTAAATTAATATCCACTTCATCATCAAGTTTGAGCTCTTGGTTATAAGTAATATTACTTTCTACCATCATTGTGCTCATGCTGGTAGTTTTTGCTGAATGTTCACCTATATTAAAAATATTATTAAGATTGTCTGCACCAAATTTGTCAAATATTAAAAGATAATAGGCAACATTCATATGACCGTTGTAGTCGATCCAATCTTTAATAATTTTTTGTGAAGCTAATTTAATTGACATGCTGCTATGGTTAAAAAATATCTTTTAAAAAATCAGGAAGACCATCGGGATTAGTCCATAACCCACTTTTTCCACCTTCTTTAATCAACAATTTTACATTGTCGATTTTAAGATGAGGATTTACAATTTTGCTTAAATCATAAATTGTAATTAATGCCGTATTTACACCCATGATAGCCTCCATCTCAACACCTGTTTTGGCAACAGCTGAAACAACACAAAAAACTTCCAATGAATTATCAATTTCGTTCATAATTATTTTTGTTGCCGTATGATCAATTGGAAGTGGGTGGCACAAAGGTATTAATTCACTTGTTTTTTTAACTCCAAGAACAGCAGATACTTCCGCCAATGCAATAGGGTCACCTTTAGGCATTTCTTTATTTTTGATTAAATTAAAAATTTCTTTTCCAACATAGATTTTACCAGAAGCTAAAGCTCTTCTAAAAGTTTCTTTTTTTAAGGACACATCAACCATATTAAAAGAATTTTTTTTAAAAATTTCCTTAGCCCAATCTTTTAATCCTTCCTGATTTATTACTTTAAAATTTTTCATTATCCACCTGTACCTGATAAGTTTGGAGTAATACCTGTCTCTCCCAGTTCTAAATGGTGTGACTCCTTTTTAAGATGTAATTGTTTTATTATTAGGTCTACAAGTTCATCTTTTTGACTATCATTTTGCAAAAGATGACGAAGACTAATTCCTGTATTTCCAAATAAACAAAGTCTTAAATCACCTCTAGAAGTAATTCTTAATCTATTACATGTTTTACAGAAATCTTCGGAGTAGGGTGCGATTAATCCAAATTTTCCCTTATAATCAGGATGAATATAATTTAATGAGGGGCCGGCATCCTTACCATATGTTTGGTGTAACCACTTATTTTTTTCCAAATAATCTTTAAATATTTTTGAAGAGACATGATTTTTTTTAAAGAAGTTGAGATTATCACCTGTTTGCATTAATTCTATAAATCTAAAATCAATCTTATTGTTTTTAATAAAGCCACCAAATTTTTCAAACTCCTCATAGGTGTCGTTAACACCTTTAAGTAAAACAGCATTAACTTTTATATTCTTAAAATTTAAACTTTGTAAAATTTTTATTCCTTCTAAAATTTGTAAAAGCCTATCATGGCCAGTTAATTTTTTAAAAATTTCTCTATTTAAACTATCAATACTAATATTAATTCCATCCAGACCTGACGCATGTAATCGTTTAGCAATCTTATCCAATTGATAACCATTTGTGGTCATTGTTATTTTTGGAATATTTGAGTTTTGTTTCATATTTTTAAGGATATCAAAAAAATCTTTTCTAACTGTTGGCTCTCCACCAGTTAATCTTATTTTACAAACACCTAATTCAGATAAAGCCTTTGTTAATCTTGCTATTTCTTCACATGTCATAAAGCTTCTAGTATCCCCAGGTTTTTTTTTATAACCTTTGGGCAAACAATATGTACACTTATAATTACAAACATCTGTAATAGACATTCTTATGTAGGGAAATTTTCTTCCAAAAGTATCTGTAAGCATTTTCATCTAATACTAGTTACATTATATTGGAACAATAATGTAAGCAAGTTAACTTCCAGCTTATGAAAGCTGGAAGTTAGTAAGAACAATTAACCAGCAGGTTTGTAACCAGCCATAGCTTTAGAGGCAAGTTCAGCAGTTTTGTTCATGTCCAATTTTTCAAGGATCGTAAAATTTGTTATTGTACCAGTCGATTCAACAGCTAATTTTACAGCTGCTGTTGCTTCAAAACCTACATCACCAGTTATTACTCCAACAAAATCATATGTTCCTCTTACAATATCAAAAGACTCCATTTTACCACCAACAGCTTTTGATAGTTGAGTTGCTGCTGCTGCTCTATCTTGAGAAGGATCCTTCATAAATCCTTGAAATGCTTTTGCGGTATAATTGCCCATTACAATATATTTACTCATATGTTTCTCCTTTATTAATTTGAAAGATTAAAACATATTTGCTAAAAATTTGAATAATTATTTTTTAAAATCAACTTAAGGTTTAGCAAATTATGTACGAAAAATTTGGACAATTTATCGATGGCAATTGGTCGCCCTCTTCTAATAAGGAAACTTATGAAGTAATCAATCCTGCAACAGAAGAAGTTTTAGGTCACGCATCAAAAGCTACACCTGCTGATGTTGAACGTGCATTAAAGTCTGCTGAAAAAGGACTACAAGTTTGGAAAAAAACTCCACCATGGCAAAGAGCTTATACCTTAAGAAAAATTGCAGATAAAATGAGAGTGAAGCAAGATGTACTTGCCAAATGGATGACTCTAGAAGTAGGAAAACCTTTAGCTGAAGGAAAAGGAGAAGTCGCTGGTGCTGCAGATATTTTTGAATGGAACTCAGAAGAAACAAAAAGAATTTATGGGCAAACAGTTGAAAGTAGATTTGAAGATACAAGGGTACATGTTTATTACCAACCAGTTGGAGTTGTAGCTGGACTATCACCTTGGAATTTTCCATTAGTTTTATCTGCTAGAAAAATTTCAACCGCGCTTGCAGCTGGGTGTTCTGTTATTATTAAACCAGATGTAATCACGCCAGGTGTTGTAATGGAGATGGTTGACATCTGCAGAGAATGTGGAGTACCAGCAGGTGTGGTAAACTTATTATCTGGTGATCCACCAAGCATAGCATCACAATTAATCGACTCAGATATTGTAAAAAAGATTTCAATTACAGGATCTTCAAGAGTAGGAAAATTAATATTAAAACAAGCTGCTGATAAAGTTCAAAGAGTAACAATGGAATTATCAGGTCACTCCCCATTTATCGTTTTTGATGATGCTGATATAAAAAAAGCAGCCGACATGGCAATAGCTGCAAAATTTAGAAACAATGGCCAAGTATGCATATCTCCTAATAGATTTTATATTCAAGAGTCTAAAAAAGATGAGTTTGTAAACTTATTTATAGAAAAAACAAAAAAATTAAAAATTGGGAATGGGATGGACCCAGACACTCAATTAGGTCCTTTAACAACTAAAAAAAGATTAGACGAGATTGAAGAGTTAGTTGAAAAAACTAAACAAGAAGGTGCTAAAGTTTTATTAGGTGGCAAAAGACCAGCTGATTTTAACAAAGGGTTTTTTTATGAGCCAACAATATTTGATAATGTAAAAGATGATTATACTATTATGAAACAAGAACCATTTGGACCACTAGTACCAATGTTATCTTTTAAATCTTTTGAAGAAGTAATTGAAAGAGCAAATAATCACGAGTTAGGATTATGTAGTTATGTTTGTACTAATTCAATGGAAACAGCCCACTTGGCGTCAGAACAATTAGAAACAGGGTCTGTTGCTGTTAATACAGGAGTTGTTGCAATTGCAGAAGCTCCATTTGGTGGAATTAAACAAAGTGGATATGGAAGAGAAGGTGGATCAATGGCAATCAAAGATTACCTAAATGTAAAATACACACACATGGGGATCAAAGGTTAATTAAGTGAAATTATTAAGAGTGGGAGATGTTGGCAAAGAAATTCCAGCAGCTATTGATAAAAAAGGAAAATTTAGAAATCTTTCACCTCATATAAAAGATTTAAATCCAGTAACAATTAATTTTGAAACACTTGATATATTAAAAAAAATTGATTTAGAAAATCTAGAAGAAATAGATCAAAACAGTAGAATAGGATCTTGTGTTACAAAACCAGGGAATTTTTTTGCAATAGGTCTAAACTATACAGAGCATGCAAAAGAAACTGGTGCTGAGACTCCAAAAAATCCTGTTCTTTTTAATAAATCAGTACATTGCATTGTGGGACCCAATGACAATGTTGTTATACCAAAAAGTTCAAAAAAATTAGATCACGAAGTTGAGATTGCATTTGTAATAGGAAAAAAAGCTAAAAGAGTTAAAGAAAAAGATGCTCAAGATTATATTTTTGGATATTGCATTTGTAACGATATCAGTGAACGTGATTGGCAAAAAAATATGGGTGGACAATGGGTTAAAGGAAAATCAGGTGATACTTTTGGACCATTAGGTCCATATCTAGTTACCAAAGAAGAAATAAAAAATCTTGAAAATATTAATTTATCACTAGATGTTAATGGCAATAGGCATCAAACAGGAAATACAAATCAGATGATATTTGATTTTAATTTTCTAGTTGCTCATATTAGTAGTTTTATTACATTAATGCCTGGAGATATTGTTACAACTGGTACACCTCCTGGCGTTGGTCTGGGAATGAGCCCACCTGTATTTCTTAAAGATGGTGATAACATGGAATTATCTGTAGATAATCTAGGCACTCAAACTATAAAAGTAGTAGCTGAATAATAATATGTTTGAATTATCAATTGCATTTGGAGCAGGTTTAATTAGTTTTTTATCTCCCTGTGTTTTACCTTTAATACCAGGCTATATATCTTTTATTTCGGGGGCATCTTTAAATGAGTTATTAGAAAAGAAAAAAATAAACTTAATACCATTAATACTATTCACGTTAGGATTTTCTTTTGTTTTTATTATTTTTGGAGCAGCAGCATCATACTTAGGCCAGGTTCTTTTACAAAACTCAGAAACGTTAAGAATAGTGGCTGGTTTAATCATCATAATATTTTCATTACAATTACTCGGAATTCTAAATATTAGTTTTCTAAATTTTGAAAAAAAAATTTATACAAAAAAAAATAACAATAGTTGGTTTTCTTTTGTAGTTGGTATGGCTTTTGGATTTGGTTGGACTCCATGTATAGGACCAATTTTAGGTTCAATTCTTGCTCTTGCATCAACTGAAGAAACAATATTAAGAGCAGTAATTTTATTAGGTTTTTATTCTTTAGGTCTAGCAATACCATTTGTTTTATCTGGTTATTTAATTCAAAAATTTTTACTATTTTCTAAAAACTTTAAGAAAAATATCAATTTAGTCTCAAAAATAGGTGGATTTATACTTTTAATAACTGGAATTTTAATTTTAACAAACCAATTACAAATTCTTGGATACTATATTTTAAATATACTTCCATTTTTACAAAATTTTGGATAATTATTATTAATGAAAATTTATCAAATTGACTCTAGTGCTAGAAAAAAAGGTTCAACCTCAAGGGCTTTAGCCAAAAAATTATTAGAAAAAATTAAAAAATCAGAAGATAAGCTAGTTTATAGAGATCTTGATGATGAAATGCTTTTTGTATCAGGCCTAACAGAGTCTGGAATGAAAATTCCACAAAATGAACAAACAGTACAACATAAAAAAATGTTTGAGCTATCAGATAAGCTTGTTATGGAACTAAAAGAAAGTGATGTAATAATTATCTCAGTTCCTATTTATAACTTTGGACCACCAGCAACTTTAAAAGCATGGTCGGACTTAGCTGCTAGAGTTAAAGAAACATTCAAATACAATGAAGATGGGAGTAGAGTAGGGTTGTTAAAAGATAAACAGGTTTATCTTGTTATAACTTCAGGTGGGACAAAAATTAATAGTAAAGATGATTTTTTGACACCATGGTTAATTCATGTTCTAAATTTTTTTGGAATTAAAAAAATTGATATAATTGCTGCTGATCAAATGGCCTTAGATTATGAAAAATCAATAAAAGATGCTGAAAAGAAAATTGAAGAATTGGTAAAAATTTATAATGAAAAAGTCTGAAGAAAATTTTAAACATGAGCTATTAAAATGTGACAAATTATTTTTAGAGAAAAAATATCAAAATGCGATAGAAGAATATAAAAAGTTACTTGAAAGTAACCCAAATACTCAAATCATTTTTCTAAAACTAGCTAGCATTTATCAAGTAATTGGTAATTTCAATGAAGCAATTGATTATTACATAAAAGCAAGCAACCTTGATAAAAAAAATATTGATTTATTAAATAACATTGCTCATTTGTATTTTCATGTTAACGATTATTCGTTAGCTAAAAATTTTTATAAAAAATCATTAGATATAAAAAAAGATCAATTAATAGTTATAGAATTTTATGTGGATTGCTTAAATTTATTGGGAATACATAAAGAAATATACAATTTTTTAAAAAATGTTATTAATAAAACTCCTAATAACAAATTTTTAAACAGAATATTTGGAAGAAGCCTAATTGCATTAAACAAACATAAGGAAGGATTAGAGTACTTACGAAAAGGATCAGGTTTTATAGTATTTCAAGATGAAAAGATTAGATATATTAACAAATAAGTCACCAAATTTTATTGGTTGTTGGAACTTTGAGGATAAAAAAATTTTTAATGAGATTGTAAATTTTTTTGAAGAAAATAAATCACTTCAAAAACAAGGTTTGACTTCAAAAGGATTTAAACCAGATGAAAAAAAATGTATAGATATTGGTATAAATCCTTTAGATCTGGAAAATGAAAAATATTCAGTGTTTAAAGCATATTTTGAGTTACTCAATGAAAGTTATTTAGATTATCAAAAACAATGGCCATTTATAAAAACAATTTTTAATAAAATCCACATTGGGTCATTCAATGTTCAGAAGTATTCTCAAGGAGGACATTTTGGTAAACTTCATTCAGAAAAAACAAATATTAGCTCTCTTCATAGGATTTTTGCTTGGATGACATACTTAAATGATGTTGACAATGGTGGTAATACAAATTTTGAATTCTACAATTTAAAAATTAAACCTGCGACAGGTAAAACTTTAATATGGCCTGCAGATTGGACACATGCACATACTGGGGAAATAGTAAATACAGGGTCAAAATATATAATTACTGGTTGGATGCATTTAGATCTTTAAATTTCTTTATTAGGAGAATTATTAAAAATTTAGCTTTAATCAACATAAATTAAATAGTAAGAGTTTTCTAAATGAGTTTATTAAAATCAAAAGAATATGTGTTATATGCTAATTTTCTAAATATATTAGCTAAAGATTTAACCAAGTTTTATTATTCAAAACTAAATAAGACTTTTAAAGTTTCTAATAAAATGAAGGGTAAAGGATATGATCCTGTAACAACGTCAGATAAAGCTTTTGAAAGATTTATTAGGTCTAAAATCAAAAAAAAATTTCCTAATCATCAAGTTATAGGGGAAGAATTTGGTCACAAAAAGTCCTTTAGTGATTTCACATGGATTATAGATCCAATTGATGGGACTAGATCATATGTAATTGGAAATCCAACTTGGAGTAATTTGATTTCTTTGAATTTTAAAGGTAATCCAGTTCTAGGTTTAGCGAATTTTCCAATTTTAAAGAAATACTATTTAAATTTTAATGATAAAAAATCCTATGTTTATGAAAATGGAAAAAAAAGAAAAATCTCAGTTTCTAAAAATATATCTTTCAGTCAGATAAAAGTTTCAGGTGCATTTCATGGAGCTATTACTGTTAAACAACAAATGAAAATTCCGAAAGTATTAAAATTAATGCAATTTCCATGCAACGATGCTTTAAGTTACTCTCATCTTTGTGAAGGAAAAATTGATGTAGTTTTTCAAGGAACAAATAAAATTTGGGACATTCATCCACTTATACCTATTATAAAAGCTGCAGGCGGAGTAGTTACAACTTGGAACAACAAAGATGCTACTAAAGCTGGAAGTATTTTGGTTTCAGCAAATAAATCTATTCACAATAAAATGCTCAAACTTTTAAAACCAGTTTCAAAGTAGATGGAAAAATTACCTGAAAAAGCTCAAAATATTTTAGACTTTTGGTTTAAAGAAACACCTCCTAAAAAAAGATTTCAAAAACATAAAGATTTCGACTTGTTAATTAAAGACAAATTTTTAAAAGATTATGAATTGGCGAGCAGGAATGAATATGACGATTGGCAAGATAGTGCATTGGGATGTTTAGCTTTAGTTATCTTGTTCGATCAATTCTCAAGAAATATTTTCAGAGATGATAAAAAAGCTTTTGAACAAGATCATAAAACAAGATTAATTGTAAACGATGCAGTGTACGCTGGTTTTTTAGATAAGATGGATGAAAGTCAAAGATTTTTTATGATATTACCTCTTATTCACAGTGAAGAAATAACAGATCATGATATGGCTTATTATCTGTTAAATAAATATTTAAAAGACCATAGTGGGCTTGTAGAAATTAAAAAATTTTGGAAAGACCATACTTTAGCTATTAAAAGATTTCACAGATATCCTCACAGAAATGAAGTACTAGGAAGAGAGTCTACTAGTGAAGAAATTGAATTTCTTAAAGGGCCAAATTCATCTTGGTAAATTTTAATGAACTTTAAATTTATATATAAAATCTGCTCCAAAAAAGAACTAGAAGATTCAAAAAATAAAAATCAATTTATAGGCTCTAAAAAAGATTTAGAGGATGGCTTTATTCATTTTTCTGGAGAGGAACAAGTTGAAGGAACTTTAAACAAATATTATTTAAATCAAAAAGACTTAATCTTGCTAAAAGTAGATACTCTAAAACTTGATCATTTACTTTGGGAGCAAGCATCAGATGGAAATATGTTTCCTCATTTGTATTCAGCACTTGATTTATCTAATGTTGTTGAAGAGTTTGAAATTTCTTTGAAAGATGATGGTTCTCACGTATTACCAGATAACCTCTAAGGGGGACACCCTTTCGGAAACTCCAAAAGAGTTCCCCTATAATTTAGCGATTTACGCAAAATCCATAATAATGGATTGTTATGTTTTTGTTTTTCTTAACTTTGATTACTAAATCACACCAGTTATGTGTCAGGTGGTGATAAATTCATAATCGCACCTCCTTTGTTGATATATTTATTATAACATTTTAAAAAGCTTCACTCAAAATATTTATTTAAATATATTTATTGAATACAACCTGACTTAAGAATAGAGTCTCGATAATTTAATAAACTCTTCCTCAATATTTTTTACTTAATCTTTAGAAGCTATTTTATTTACTAGAGGTCTCATAATTGGAGCCATCGTAAAAGCTGCAATTACAGCTATTGGAAATGAATAAATAAAAGCTTCTAACAATCTATCAAAAAAACCCTCACTAAAACCAGTGTGAACTAGAGTTACAACTCCACCAATAATCAAACTCATTCCAAAAGACATGAAGATCATAAAAAGAGGTTGAGAATATTTTTTTTTAATCATTGTTTAATTATTTCCAAGCAAGTTAACCATTAACACACCTATTATAATTAAACCTAAACCAATCATTGTGTAAAGATTTGGCATTTGATTAAATCTAATAACACCAACAACTACAGTTGAAATAATTGTCAAACCTGCAAATGAAGCATAAGTAATTCCCATTGGAATATTTTTCATGACCATTGAGAGCGCATACATACATGCAACGATTGTTATACCTGTAATAATACTTGGAAATAGAAGCGTGAACCCTTCAGCACTTTTTGCGAAACTATTTGAAGTTACTCCAAGAATAACTGCTAGGAGTAGAAATCCATATGAAGTAGCGAGACTCATTTGATAACATTAAATGAAATCTCGCTAAATATATATAATTATTTATTAACTTTTAAAAAGCATCATAGCTTTGCCTAAAAGCTCTTCTGATTTTGCATGATCACCAGCATCATGTGCTGCCATACCTTGATCTCTTAGAGTTTGAGCTTCAGCAATTTTATCATCTAAGCTTTTAGCCATCATTGGGCAAGAACCTGCATAAACTGAACTTGTGAAAAGTACTAAGAATAATGTTATTACTATTTTTTTCATATTTTCCTTTGTTTGATTGATTAACCAAACAATAGAAAAATGATAAGTTTTTGATATAACCAATATTGTCACTTTGCATGTGCAAAATGACCCAACTAGTTATTTAGGTATTTTTGTTGCACCTGTTTCAAGTGAAATCATTTTTCCATCTTGATATTTAAATACAGCCATTACAGCTTCAGTATTACCATCATTAAATGCAACAAATGCGTGCTCAACTCCAATTTCATCATTTTCAAAAAGAACTCTTATTTTATCTCTTTTAATGTCACCACTCATTGCCCATTTAATTACATCAGCTTTTCCTAAAACATTACCTGATGCATGCATAGTAAACTTATAATCATCATGTAAAATTTCATTCATTGCAGCTTCGTCTTTAGCTTTCATTGCAGCATTATATTTTGCTAATATCGACATGGTTTATCCTTTGTATTGTTCTAGGAGATCATCTCCCATTGGTGTTGTAACTGAATTGGCTAAATCTACCCCAGCAGCTGCTCTTTCTTTATGAAGCTCATCATCAGCCTTAAAACCTTCAAGACCTTCCATGGTATCAAATCTAATTATTGCAGTGATTTTAGTTCCATCACCTTTTTCAGACCCTGCATAAAGAAATGTCATTCCATATTTTTTGATTTTTTCTGCATTACTGTGAACCATTGCTTTCCATTTAGCAAAAGTTTCAATTGGTCCTTCTATTTTTACTATCATTTTTCCTCTTTCGTTTGTTATTAATATAATACTACTTTGTTTACTCGTTCTTTACCGTTAGGAATAAGTCCTTCTAAAAAAGTATGGCACTCATCAGTTTTTGTTTTGTCATACTTAGACCCATAATATTTATCTACTGCCTTATTAACTCCCTGATCCCAATCTTTTTCAGGAATACCAGTTTCAAGGGCATATTCTTTTAAAACCTTAACTGAAGACATAGATTTTTCCTTCATGCTGTATTCAAACGTTTCACCTGGGGGCAAAAAATAATTAGCCATATAGATTCCGCTACAATCCCAAGCTTTGGATTTATTAGCGTTACTCATTTCAGCAAATGATACAGTTGATACTAAACTTATAATTAGAGTTAATATTATCTTTTTCATTATTTTATTATTCACTAAAGATTGGCCTAATTTCATCTTCAATAGTTCCTTCTATTGCAACATCTTTTAATTGTTTTTGAAGTTTTTGATACTCAGGATCAGCTGACATATTTTCATCAGAACCGTCACCCTCAAACATAGTTCCAATTAAAGTTTCTCTTATAGTTCTTGGATCTCCACCCATTTGAAAAGAAAAATAGACTTCATGGTTAGGAAAATATTTTTTTCTAACAGCAGCCAAACCTTTACCAATCTCCATTGCTTTGTCTAAACTGTCATCTTTTACTCTCATTGTTCTTGTATATATTGCTTTCATAATTTTAACCTTACTTGTTAATTATTACAGTTCTAAACTACATAAATTTGAATAAAGATATAATGTTATTAATTGTCACCAGCTATGCAAAAATTTTATACAACTATCTCTTGTATAAATTATTTTATTTTTACTGCGCGCTTTAATCTAATTAATTTTAAATAAAATAGAGTATTATAATATTGATTTAAGATTCTAAACTTATGATTGAACACTTTAACGGACTTTTTTATTTATTTGTATTTGCTATACATTTTTTAGCTTACGCAGTTTATGGATATAAATGCATTGTTTCTACTAAATCTTTCTTAGATCAATATGGCGTTGACCACACAGCAGCTGCAATGACTAGATTTTTTGGAGCCATGTTCTTGGGTTCAGTGTTAATGGCATTATACATAATTTTTATAAGACCAATGATCCATGGTGATATAGGTCTAGAAAATACTTGGGCGTTTTTTAATTTAGTTTTTTTACAGAACTTATCAGCATTTATTGTTGGATTTTATAGCATCAAAATAAGTAAACTCGGCAATAATGAAAAGACTTCTATAGAAGGTGTTATAGCGCCAGGTATATTAACTTTACTTAGTGCAATCCTTTGTTATGGATTAGCAGATAAAATTTACCCTTAGAAAAATTCCTAAATGATTAGATTGTTTGCAATTTTGATCATTTTGATTTCATTGTCACCAGTTAATGCAAAAGAATGTAATTTAATTCCAGAACCTGGTAGCAAGAACTATATTATTGGATATGGCTCATTGATGGAGAAAGAGTCTAGAACAAGAACCAATAAATCAGCATTAATTGTAAAACCTATACTGATTGAAGGTTTTGAAAGAACATGGGGTCAAAGTGGAGGAATATATAAAATTACTTTTTTAACTATAATTCAAAAAAAAAATTCAAAAGTTAATGCAGTTTATTATCCAGTTTCATTACAAGATTTAGATAAAACCGATAGAAGAGAAAGTGGCTACTGCAGAGTTAAAGTAGAAGAAGAGAATTTAAGTTTTTATGGAAAGAAAGTTAAAACAAAAAATAAAAACTTTTGGGTATATTCTGCAAACCTTGGAAAATTAAAGAAACCAAGTGAAGGCCATCCTATTGTTCAATCTTATGTTGATATATTTATGAATGGTTGTTTTCAAATTAAAGAAAAATATGAATTGAATAAATTCCCAGAACAATGTGTAGAGACCACAAAAGAATGGTCAAAATATTGGGTGAATGACAGGATCCATGCAAGAAGACCATTTCTAGTTCCCAACTTTTATAAAATAGATAAATTGCTATCTAAATACTTTGATCATTATTTTGATCATAAGTTTGAATAAATTATTTTATCCAATTAGGATAAGGTAATCCTTTTTCTTGTAAAAACTTCTTATTAAACATTTTAGTAGCGTACTTTTCACTTTTATCACAAAGAATTGTAACAATAGTTTTTCCAGGACCTAATTCTTTACCCATTCTAATTGCGCCAGCAATATTAATTCCACAACTTGTGCCAAGACTTAAACCTTCATTTTCAATTAAATCATAAAGCACAGGAAGTGCTTCATGGTCATCAATAGAGTAGGCGTCATCAATTTTAGCATTTTCAAAGTTCTTGGTAATTCTACTTGACCCAATCCCCTCAGTAATAGATCCACCTTCAGATTTTAATTCACCATTCTTAATATAATTATAAAGAGCAGAACCTTTTGGGTCTGATAGAAATATTTTTATATCTTTATTTTTTTCTTTAAGAGCATTACTTACTCCTGAAATTGTTCCACCTGTTCCAGATGAACATACAAAACCATCTACCTTACCGTCTGTTTGATCCCAAATTTCTTTTCCTGTTCCTTCATAATGACCTTTTGCGTTTGCAATATTATCAAACTGATTGGCCCAAACTACACCATGGTTATTTAATGGTCTCAACTCATCAGCAAGTTTTGCTGCAACTTTTACAAAATTGGCATCATCTTTATATGGTTTTGCAGGAACTAATCTTAAGTCAGCTCCAATATTTCTAAGAAGGTCTTTTTTTTCTTGAGTTTGATTATCATTCATTACTATAATCGTTTTGTATCCTAGAGAATTTCCAAGAAGACATAAACCTATTCCTGTATTACCCGCTGTACCTTCAACAATTGTTCCTCCTTTTGAGATTAATTTTTTCTTTTCAGCATCTTTTATTAATGCTAGTGCAGCTCTATCTTTAACGGATCCGCCTGGGTTCATGAACTCGGCTTTACCATAAATATTACAACCAGTGATTTCTGAGGCAGCTTTAAGTTTAATTAGCGGTGTATTACCTATTCCCGAAATAAAATTATCTTGAATATTTTTCATTAATCTTGATTATCTTCTTTAGACTCTTCAACAGCATAAGGTTTAAATTTATCAGTCGCTGTTCCCACATTTTTAGCAGGTATACCCACCATCACTGCATTTTCAGGAACATCTTTAGTAACTACTGCGTTAGCTCCAATTTTTGAATTAGTACCAATAATTACTGGTCCAAGAATTTGAGCACCAGAACCAATAATAACACAATCATGTAACGTTGGATGTCTTTTAACCAATCTCTGTTCATTTGAATTAATACTCGGTGATATACCGCCTAATGTCACCATATGGTAAATAGTTACATTGTTTCCAATTTCAGAAGTTTCTCCAATCACAACACCCATTCCATGATCAATGAATAAGTTTTTTCCAATTTTTGCTCCTGGATGAATTTCAATACCTGTTAGAAATCTTGATAATTGAGATATAAATCTTGCAACAAGATCAAACTTAGCTAAGTAAAAAAAATTCGCAATTTTATGAAAAAAAACAGCTTTAACACCAGGATAAGTTAAAATTAAACTTAGCTTAGATTTTGCTGCAGGATCTCTATCAATTATAGATTGTAAAAACTCGTTCATACATTAGCACTTATTGATTATCATTTTATATTGGACTATATAGTCATTATATAACGAATTTAAAGAGGAGAACTTATGTACAAAAATACGAATTGCTTTCATTTGGCAGTACCATGTGGAGATCTTGAAGTAGCAAAAAAATTTTATAGTGAAACATTAGGCTGTAGATTAGATAATTCAGCACAAGAATGGGCAGATGTCGATTTTTGGGGGAATGAATTAACTCTTCATGCAAGTGAGCATAAAATGGATAGTGAAAGACATGATGTTGATATGGGAAATGTTTCTGTTCCACACTTTGGTGTTCATTTATCTAGAAAAGATTTTGATGCTCTTAAAAGTAGACTTAAAGAAAAAGGTGCTAAATACTATGATGAGCCTTATTTAAGATTTAAGGGCACTAAGTATGAACAGGAAACTTTTTTTGTAAAAGATCCAAACGAAAATATTTTAGAAATTAAAACATTAACAGCAAATGCTGATTAGTCACTAATAATAAGGGATATTAAGTGATAATAATGTTATTTTAATCTTTGACTCTATTAAAAGTTTTAAGCTAAGCTTAGTTTTTAAATTAATAGAGAGGGATATAATGAGAATAATTAAAACTACACTTGTAGCTGGATTAGTTTCTTTATTTGTAACTTTTTCATCATTTGCAGAAAAAGTAAAAATTGGAGATCCAGGTTGGACAGGTGCAACAGCTATTGCAAATTTATTAGCAGCAGTTGTTACTGATAAAATGGGTGGAGAAGCAGAGCTTGTTCCAGGAAATAACACTGCAATCTATGGTGCAATTGACAGAAGCAAAGGTGAAATAGAAGTTCACCCTGATATATGGTTACCAAACCAACAAGCTTATACTAATGATTTAGTTCCAAAAGGAACTTTAAAATTAAGTAGCAAGCCATATGAAGGAAACCAAGGTTATTGTGTTTCACAACAGTTTGCAAAAAAAATGAATATTACTGCAATCGAAGATTTAGGAAGACCTGAAGTTGTTAAAGCTATGGATAGTGATGGCAATGGCAAAGGTGAATTCTGGATTGGAGCAGATGGTTGGGCATCAGCAAATGTTAACCAAGTTAAGTTAAGAGACTATGGTTTATATGATGCTGGTATTGAACCAATAAGAGCAGCAGAGGCTGTAAAAAATGCAAGAGTATTAGACTCTATTAAAAAAGGTGAAGGCTATGCATTTTATTGTTACAAGCCACATGCAATTTGGGGAATGGCAGATGTAGTTATGTTGGAAGAGCCAAAATTCGATCCAGCTAAATACAAAATGGTTCAACCAAAGGAAGATGCTGACTGGTACAAAAAATCTTATGTTGCTTCGAAAGATGCGCTTAAACAAATTCAAATTGGTTGGGGCACTTCTTTAGAGAAGAAATCACCAGCAATAGTTGAGTTTTTTAAGAACTTTCAATTAACAGCGGATGATGTTTCATTAATGGCTTATCAAATTTCAGTTGAGAAAAAACAACCAGCTGATGTAGCAAGAGCTTGGATGAAAGCTAACAAGTCAACTGTTGATGGTTGGTTAGGTCTTTAAGTCAAATTAAATATTTATACCCAGCGATATAATATTGCTGGGTATATTTTCCTAAATTAAAAGAGAGTTAAATGGATTCGTCTGGATCAGCAATCAAAATTGAAAACGTTTGGAAGGTATTTGGTAACACTTCAAAAGAAGCGTTAGATGCAATTCAAAATCAAAAAATTTCAAAAACAGAAGCATTAGAAAAGTATAACTCGGTAATAGGAGTTTCAGACGTTTCATTCGATGTAAAAGAGGGTGAGATTTTTTGTGTAATGGGACTTTCAGGAAGTGGAAAGTCTACTTTAGTAAGACATATCAATAGATTGCTAGAACCAACTTCAGGAAAGATTTTGATTAATGATCAAGATGTAATGAAGTTTGATAGAGAAAGTTTACAAAAATTAAGAAATAAAAAAATAGGCATGGTATTTCAAAACTTTGCCCTAATGCCTCATAGATCAGTTCTAGATAATATTGCGATGCCACTTGAAATAAGAGGAGTTAGTAAAAATGATAGATTAGATGCTGCAAATAAAATTTTAGATATAGTTGAATTACAAGGTTGGGGTAACAAATTTGCCCATGAATTATCAGGTGGAATGCAACAAAGAGTTGGACTTGCAAGAGCCTTAGCAGCAGACCCAGATTTTTTATTAATGGACGAACCCTTTAGTGCATTGGATCCATTAATCAGAAGGCAATTACAATCAGAATTTATCAAACTTTCAAAGCAAATGAAAAAAACTACTGTATTCATTACTCATGATCTAGATGAAGCGGTAAGAGTAGGTCATCGAATTGCAATTATGAGAGACGGTAAAGTAATCCAAGTAGGTACACCTGAAGAAATCGTAGTTAGCCCTGCTGATAATTATGTTGCTGATTTTGTGAAAGGAATTTCAAGATTAAAAGTTGTTCAAGCAAAATCAATTATGCAACCAATCAAAAGTTTTGAAAATAAAAATGGTAAATTACCAAATGATTTACAAGCTGTAAATGAATATGATTTATTAAGCAAACTTATTGAAACTTCTGCTTCAAAAGATGAACCAATAATAGTTAATGATAGTCAAAATAAAATTATAGGTGTTATCTCACAATCAGATCTTTTAAAAGCTGTCGTTGAGGGTGGTGATGGAGAATAAACAACTTAACAACCCATCAAGATCAGAATTAATAACAGATTTTGTTAAATCAAATCCTGAGTATTATATTGAAAAATTTCAGCAAATAGGAAGCAAACCCACGTTTTCTTTTTCATTTAATTTGTATGCAGCAATTTTTGGTCCAATTTGGTTTGGGATGAGAAATATTTGGAATTGGGCTTTAACTTTTTTAATCATAGAAACGTTTTCAGTTGTTCAAATAATTAGAGGTTTATTTGGAAATATTACAGCAGAGGCCATTCAAAAAATTGAACAAGTTCAATCAACTATTGCTTTTAGAAATAAACAACTAGAATCTGCAATAACAAGTAACCCAGATAAAGTTGATGTTTATAAAAGAAATATAAAATCTCTAGAAGATGCCATGCAGGGCTACATTAATGAAGTTGATAGAATTGAAGCATCAGCAATTTGGATAACAATTTTTGGTATAATTTTGTTAATTTCAGTTAAGATTGTACAAGGTGTTCTTGCAAATTCCAAATTAGAAAAAAGGTATTCTGAGTGGCTATCGGACAAATCAATAAGTCCAGGTATGAAAGCAAAGAATTATATTCTGAGCACGATCTTCACTTCAGTAATTATGTTTTTTTCTGTAGTTCACTACAGTTTTCCTGGCTTAATTGTAATAATGAATGAATTTCCAACTCATCCAGACATTAGATTAACATCTATAGCTTGGGTTGAGACTGTATTTAATTATGCAGTATTAAAAGGAGACGCATTATTTACGGCAATCACTATCGGGATTAGATCTGTTTTAGATTTTTTAGAATTGTTATTTGTAAAAACACCATGGATAGTAATTATCACTGCAATAGTAACACTAACAGGATTATCTGCTGGCCCTAGAGCAGCAATTTATTCTACAGGTTTTTTATGCTACATGGGCTTTTTAGGGTTTTGGGTTAAAGCAATGACTACACTTGCTTTATTAGGAACAGCTGCAATTTTAAGTATAGCAATTGGAATTCCATTAGGAATTTATTGTGCAAGACGTCAGAGATTTTATTCAATGATAAGACCAATAATGGATTTCATGCAAACTATGCCAGCGTTTGTATTTATGATTCCAGTTATTGCATTTTTTGGAACTGGAAAGGTTGCTGCAGTAATAATAACAATGATATTTGGTGGAACACCAGTTGTGAGACTTACAGTTTTAGGATTAAGAGGAGTACCAGAAACAATTAGAGAAGCCGCAATAGCATATGGGGCTTCCAAATGGTACTTACTTAGAAAAGTCGATTTACCTTTAGCAACCCCCTCAATATTAGCAGGAGTAAACCAAACAGTTATGTTAAGTTTAGCAATGGTAGTTGTTGCATCCTTGATTGGTGCGAAAGGTCTAGGACAAGATGTACTCGAAGCTCTTCAATATGCAAATGTTGGTCAAGGAATACTTGCAGGTGTTGCGATATTATTTGTTGCGTTAATACTTGATAGAGTTGTTCAAGGTAAAAAAAGAGTTTAATAAAACTCTATGGATTATTTACTATTAGGTTTTTTAACAGGTCTAAGTTTAATTTTAGCTATTGGAGCACAAAACATATTTGTAATAGAGCAGGGTTTAAAAAAAAAATATGTTTTCTTAGTATGTCTTATTTGTTCGATTTCAGATTTTATATTAATATTTTTTGGGATTTTTTTATTTAATTATTTTGGAAAATTTTTTAATCCATCAATCGAATTATTTTTAAACATAATTTTGTTTATTTTTCTATCACACTTTATTTATTGTAAGATATCTATACAAAAGAGTAAGATTTCTTTTAACAAACGTGTAAAAAATATTTCAGCATCAAGTATAATAACTAAAACACTAGCATTTACTTATTTAAATCCACATGTTTATTCTGATACAGTTTTTTTTCTAGGTAATTTTTCAAAAAACTTTTTAACAATAAATAAATATTATTTTGGAATTGGAGCATCTATATCATCATTGTTATTTTTTTTTATAATTGGCTATCTTTCAAAATTCTTATCTAAATTTTTACAAAGTGAGACAATTTGGAGACGAATAAATCTGTTTATAATAATATTCATGAGCATAATCACATTCTATGTAATGATTGAAATATTTAAATTTTTTTAATATTCTAAATTCTTGTGATTAAAAAAAAAAGAAATTTTCTAAAATTAACTGGATTATCATTTCTGACGGCAATTTTATTGCCTTACAAATTATTATATTCAGCCACAAAAAAAATAATTAATCAAAATTTAACTGATGAACAAAAAGATATAATGTTTAATGAAGCTACAGAACGTCCATACACAAGTGTTTTAAACCATGAAAATAGAGAAGGTTTTTTTCATTGTGCCAATTGTGGAGCTAAGCTTTTTTCATCAAAAGCAAAATTTGATAGTGGAACAGGATGGCCTTCATTTACAGAGTCCCTTCCAGGTGCTTTTAAAACAAAAATTGATTATTCATTGGGTATGAAAAGAATAGAGTATCACTGTGCTAATTGTGGAGTACATCATGGGCATGTTTTTGCTAATGGTTTATCTAAAAAAAGATTTTGTAATAATGGTTTATGTCTAATCTTTAAGCCAGATAATAATTAATTAGAATATCCGTATTTTTTTAGCCTTACATCACCAGTTCTTGCATGCGCTTCCATTCCCTCATATCTAGAAATTCTTGCAGCAGCTGCTCCTACTAATTCAGTAGATTCTTTTGTCATTCTCTGGAAGCTTAGAGTTTTAACAAACTTTCCAACGAATAATCCTCCCGTGTATCTTCCCGCACCTTTAGTAGGTAGAATGTGGTTTGTTCCCGAGCATTTATCACCATAAGCAACTGTAGTTTCTTCACCAATAAACAAAGAACCATAATTTGTTAGTCTTTTATGAAACCATTCTAAATTTTCAGTATGAACTTCTAAATGTTCTGGAGCGTACTCATCACTTATCTTTGCCATTTCTTCATCTGTATCGCAAAGAACTACCTCACCATACTCTCTCCAAGCAGCATCAGCATTAGTTCTCGGAACCTCTGGTAATTCAGCGATCAATTCAGGAACTCTTTTCATTACTTTTTCTGCAAGCTCTTTACTTGTCGTATATAACCAACAAGGTGAATTATATCCATGTTCAGCTTGACCAACTAAATCGACTGCAACTATCTCAGGATCTGCTTTTGCGTCTGCAATAATACCAATTTCAGTAGGCCCGGCGAATAAATCAATACCAACTTTTCCAAATAATATTCTTTTTGCCTCAGCTACAAATTGATTTCCTGGTCCAACAATAATGTCTGCTGGGGGATTGTTAAACAATCCATTAGTCATTGCTGCAATAGCTGGTACACCACCTAAATTTAATATTACATCAGCACCACATAGGTCAGCAGTATAAATAATTGTGGGATGTGCACCAACTCCCTCTTTTGGAGGACTACAAGCTATAACATTTTTAACACCTGCAACTTTTGCAGTAGTAACACTCATTACTGCAGAAGCAATGTGTGCATAACGTCCACCTGGAACATAACAGCCTGCAGTATTTATAGGAATTAATTTTTGACCAGCAAATAAACCTTTTGATAATTCAACTTCAAAGTCTTGACCATAATTTTTTAATTGAGCCTCAGCAAACTTTCTAACTCTTTCATAAGAAAACTGAACATCATCCTTAGTTTTTTGGTCTAAAGTTTTTTTAATTTCTTCAATTCTTTCTTTTGAAACGATAATGTCTCCATCATACTTATCAAACTTTTTTGTAAGATCTATACACCCTTGTTCTTTAGTAGTTTCGATATCTTTCAGTAAACCCTGAACAATTCCTGTTGTTTTTGTATCATCTGTTGAAGATGTTTTGGGTGATTTTTTTAAATATGTTGTAGTCATTATTTTCCTCTCTGAATTTGAAACTTTATTTAAAGCAAAAATGAAATTATATCAATGAAGAATTAGTCTAATGCAACTACGGCTGCTGCAATTGAAGCTAATCTTGCTTTTGCTTCATCAGATCTACTAGTAATAACTATTGGAACCTTTCCTCCAACAACAACTCCAGCGGCACATGCACCTATAAAATAAATCATCATTTTAACTAGGGCGTTACCTGTTTCAACACTAGGTACAAGTAGAACGTCTGCTTCCCCAGCTACAATATTTTTAACACCTTTAATAGCTGCAGATTTTTTTGAAATACTATTATCAAACGCTAAAGGACCAAATATGTCTGCTTTTAAATTATCTTTAATTGCCAGTTTAGTAATTTCATCTGCATCAAGAGAACTTGGTACGCTATCTAAGATTTCCTCAGTAGCAGAAAGGATAGAAATCTTAGGTCTATCAATTCCTATTCGATTTGAAAAATTAATAACATTTTTTAAAATATGCATTTTTGTTTTAACATTGGGTAATACATTTAATGCGCCATCAGTAATTATAAGTGGGCGATCTTCTTTTGTAGTAGTCATATGCCAGATATGACTTAATCTAGTTTTACCAAGTAAATTATATTCTCTTTTTAAAACTTCTTTCATCAAAATATCTGTGTGGATATGACCTTTAACTATAATCTTTATTTTGTCTTCACTTGCAAGTTTTGCTGCAATAGCTGCTGTGTTATTTTCAATTGACTCATTAATTATTTCATAAGAGGAGATGTCCCATTTTAAATCTTCAGCACATTTGATAATTTTATCTTTATCACCAATAAATATGGGAGTTATCAAATTTTCATTAACAGCATCTTGAACAGAAATCATTGGTAAAGGTAAGCCAGCATTGACGATAGCAGCTTTAACACCTTTTTTTTTATGTGCATGATCTAGCAAGTTATTAGGACAAACAATTTCTTTATTTGAAAGCATGAAGTATATTTAATCTGAATTTTTAAAAAGTATATACCGTAATTAGATAGCTTGCAAATATTCCAAGTCTTTTAAAATAGCTTTTGGAATATTTATTTCTTTTTTTAGATTTTGTTTATATCGATTAAATTTATTTTGTCCTGGATACATTATTTCTTTAACTCCTTTAACCTTTGGTAGTTTCTTAACTATTTTAATGTTATCTTTAATTCTTTGATTGTAATTTTTTTGAAATAAATTTGCTTTAAAAGTTATGAACAAATGTCCAATATTCTGTGGACCCGAAAAATCATCGAAAGGATCCTTAACCCTTCCAGCATGATTTCCACCTGTTATAACACCACTTAAAATATCAACCATCCAAGCAAGCCCGGATCCTCTAAATCCTGCTATTGGCAGCTGAACACCTTCTAATGCTTTTTTTGCATCTGTTGTTGGATTGCCAAATTTATCTAAAGCAACACCTTCAGGAATTTTTTGATTATTTCTTGCTGCAACTCTAATTTTACCTCTGTTAATCATTGAGATAGATGTATCTAAAATAAAAGGAATTTTAGAACCTGTTGGTGTTCCAAAACAAACAGGATTTGTACCAAATAAAGTTTTTAAAGCACCATGAGGTGCAACAGCCGGTGGAGCATTTGTATAAATCATTGCAATTAAATTTTTTTTAACCGCTTGTTCTGCGTAATAACCAGACAGACCATAGTGACCACTATTTTTGACAGCTACCATTCCTATACCAGTTTTTTGAGCATTTTTGATAGCAGTTTTAATTCCTAAATCTGCTGCAACAAATCCAATACTGTTATTTGCATCTATATGAGAGACTGATTCTGAAATCTTTTTTATTTTAATTTTAGGCTTAGGATTAATTACTTTTTTTGAAATACGATCGCAGTACATCTTTAATCTTGATAAACCATGAGAAGGGGCACCTACTAATTCAGCATTTATTAAAGCATCTGTACATATTTTTGCATGTTTTCGAGATAGTTTATGATTAGTAAATATTTTTTTTATTAGTTTATTTAAGAGAAAATGTTTCAAAGATTTTTAATTTGTTTAATATGTTTAAATAATAAATTTATATGAAAATTATTGATACCACAACTTATTTTGAGGAAAAGCTAATGATGAATTTAAGATTTAATATTCTAAATTCATATGTAGATCACTTTGTTGTTTGTGAAGCAAGGTTTACGCATAGTGGAAAAAATAAGGATATAAATTTTAAAAAAACAGATTACCCTGAATTTGCTGATAAAATTATTCATTTAATAATTGATAAAGAGCCTGCTGATATAATAAAAAAAGAAAATTTAAAACCTCAAGAGTTAAGATTTAATAGTGTAGCAAGAATAAAAGCTCAAAGAGATTATATAATGGAAGCTTTGAATAGTTTTTCTTCTGATGATTATTTAATTTACAGTGATAATGATGAAATTCCAAATTTAGAGTTTTTTGATTTTAATAAAAATAGAGATAAAATAATTTTATTTAAACAAAAGTTATTTTATTACAAATTCAACTTATTAATGCCTAATGTGGATTGGTATGGTTCTAAAGCATGCAAAATAAAAGATCTTAAAAGTATTGAAATATTAAGAGCTATAAAAAATAAAAAATATAACATACTTAGGTTTGATACCTTGTTCTCCAATTTAAAATACCAAAGTGTTAATATAATAAATAATGGAGGATGGCACTTTTCTAACTTAAAAAATATTGAAGAGTTAGAAAGAAAATATTTAAATGATGAGAATCATGCTGAGTATGAAGCTTTAGGCCACTCTATTGATAAAATTAAAGATAATTTAAAAAATAAAACTATTGATTACGATCATTCTGCAAAAAAAGATTCTAAATCAAGGTTTAATTCTACAAAATTGGAAACTATTGATATGTCAAAATTACCCAAGTTTATTCAAATTAACAAAGAAAAATATATTGATTGGTTTGATTTTTAATTAAATAAAACTTATCCTTTACCACGCCACGGAATATATTTGTCTATAAGTTTTCTTAAGGTTACATCAAATAGTAAACCAAGCATTCCCATAACAAAAATAGTTATCCAAATAACTTCATACTGGAAGTATTTTTTTGCAACGTTTTCAACAAAACCAATACCAGTGGTTCCTGCTAAAAATTCAGCTGCAACTAGGGTTCCCCAACACATACCAATTGCAACTCTCACACCAGTTAGAATTTCTGGTAAAGAATTAGGAAATATTACATATCTTAATATTTGCCATTTAGAAGCGCCTAATGAATGAGATGCATGTATTTTTGATAATTGAGTGCCTGATGCACCAGCTCTAGCAGATATAATCATAATAGAGAATGATACCATGAAAAGTAAAAATACTTTTCCGACGTTGTCTATACCTAAAACAGAGATGATAAGTGGAGCCCAAGCAAGTGGTGGAACCGGTCTGTATAATTCAATTAATGGATCAAAAAACCCTTTTGCAAATCTGTTAAGGCCCATAAACAATCCAAGAGGTACCCCTAAGATGATTCCAATTACCAACCCCAACAATACTCTTAAAAAAGAATCCCATATATGCCCCATAGGAACGGGTATTTTAAACAAACTAAATTCTCCCGTAACTACACTCAAAACCTTACTTTTAAAGTTTGGTTCAACTACACCAAACTCATTATGCACAGGGTATTTGCCGGGCACAATATCAGCAATCCAATCTGGAAGTATAAAACCAACTATTTTACTAACATCCATCATTTCAAACCAAAGTAGTGGAATATTTTTAAACCCAACACTTGGTTTTGATAAAAGAATAAATTTATCTAATGTGTCAGATGGTTTAGGAAGCCATCTACCCGAACCTTGTTCAGAACAATTTGGACCACTTGATACAATTGTACCTGCTGGAAACAAAAACATATCTACATACTTTAAAGAACCTTGTTCTTTTTTTTGAACTTCATCAAAAGATATAATTGCTCCTTGCAGATCATTTAAAGTTTTAGGCGGAAAAATACTTGCATACTCAATTCTTCTAGCTATCTTAAGTATATCTTTAGCTAATGTTGAGGCAACTTCTTCGTTATCGTTAGCCTCTTTTCTAAATTTTTTAACATCATCTTTAATTTCTTTCATGACTGATTTGTATTGAAAGTTATGATTCTTTAATTTAAAAAATTCGTCACTAATTACTTTAAGTGTTTGAGCTGCTGCATCAAATTTTAGACCTTTATCTGTTTTAGGAATAGTGGGTACTTCAACTGTGTTTTCTATGGCTGTACCTGATGCTCCCCATCCACCCTCAGCTTTGGCTTCTATTAATCTTTTATTTCTTTGTTCTGATGTTTCATATGGATAATCTTTTTTTTTGAACTCAGAGGATAGTTGATCAATTTTACCTACAAGTTCAAAAATTTGTACTTTTGTTTGATTATCTAGTAGAGCTTCATTAGTTAATAATGGAATAGTTGATTTAGTCTTGTCAATTAATCCAAATAGAATTGTTCTATGTTGCTCACTAATTTCACTTGAGTTTTGAATTTCATTTCTTAGTTTAGTTATATTCTTATTTTCAGCTTTAATAATAGATGTGCTTTTGAATTCCCTTTCCTCAATAGGGAACAAGTATTTTAAAGATAATAACGAGTCATTTACCTTGCCAACTTGACATAATTCGTTAGCTGATTGAGGATAAAACGATTTAGCTATATCCCATGAATAATAAAGCCATGTAAGTAAAATGACACTACTTCCAACAATAATCCAGTGTGTACCTCCTTTAGCTCTTTCAGGGTTTCCAAACACTGCATCAACTTTTTCAGTTTTAATAAGCTTTCGGCCGTACATTATGCAGCCAATTATGGCTACTATTATAAAAAAGGTGATGACTTGAGTAAACATACTAAATATCTTTTCCCATTATTTCTTCTTCCATGTCCCAAATCATGGTTAAAATCTCTTCTCTTTTACTTGTAAAATCTTTTAAATTTTTGATATCTCTTAAATCTTCTTTTAATCCCATTGATGCAAATGGAAGATTGTATTCTTTATGAATTCTTCCTGGTCTTGGAGCCATTACATAAAGTCTTTCACCAAGCAACAAAGCTTCCTCCACAGAGTGAGTAATTAAAATAATTGTTTTTCCAGTTTCTTTCCAAATCTTTAAAACTAATGACTGCATTTTTTCTCTTGTCAAAGCATCTAGTGCGCCAAGAGGCTCATCCATTAATATTAAATCAGGATCATTAATAAGGCATCTTGCTAAAGCCACTCTTTGCTGCATACCACCTGACAATTGATAAGTAGGAGTATCCCCAAAACCTTGTAGACCTACAATTTCTAACCATTCTTCAACTTTTTTAGCAGTTTGTATTGGATCTTCTTTTTTCATTCTTAAACCAAAATTTACATTTTCAGCAACAGTCAACCATTCAAATAAAGCACCTTGCTGAAAAACCATTCCTCTTTCAACACCCGGTCCGTTTATTTCATTGTTGCCTAAAGTTATTTGGCCTGAAGTAGGTCTTAAAAATCCTGCAGTGATGTTTAATAAAGTTGTTTTTCCACAGCCAGAGGGACCAAGAACCGTTAATAGCTCTCCTTTTTTTAGAGTGAAATTTACATCTTTTAAAGCGTGGACCGTTTCTCCATTAGGAGTTTTAAAAATCATATTGAGATTTTGAGAAACTAAATTACTCATAAAAAATTATTTTATTTTAAAATTTTATTAAAAAAATAGGCACCAATTTTTTAAATTGGCACCTATTTAAATTTTTCTAGCTCTATAAATTATAGAGGTAAGAAACTTGTATCTACTGCTCCTCTAGGAGTATCCATTCCTTTTAAGAAGCCAGAAAGATTTCCACTCTCCATAGATTTTTTAGTTTCTGAAGCGTTCAGAAATTTAAATCCACCGATAGTTTCTTTCATATCACTAAGTTTCATTTCAGAATCTTTAGCTATTACATTCATGTCTGATTTGCCAGCAGCATATCTAGCATTTGCTTCATGAGTTACTTCGATGAAAGTTCTTAACATACCTGGGTTCTCTTTCATGAATTTGTCAGTAACAGATGTAATATCAATACCTAAAATACCAGCATCTCTTGCTTCTTGAACAGTTAAAAGTCTAGTTCCAACTGCAGTCGCAGCTTTGATAGAGTTACCACCAAATAGACAAGCCATTACTACGTCACCACTTACTAATGCAGCAGCACCTTCTTCAGGATCCATTTGAATAACTTCCATTTTAGCTCTGTTAGCTCCAACAACTTTCATACTTTCATCAAAAACGTATTCAGCCATTGTTCCTAGTGGAACTGCAACTTTTTTACCTTCTAACTCAGATCCATTTGCCTTTGTAATTCCAGATGCATTAGATGTAACACAAGTAGTTCCACCCATTCCGTATTCCATAGCAATATCAACAAGTTTTAAAGGTGCTTTAGATTTAACAGCATTAATAAATGGTACTAAACCTTGTGAGTAAGAAATATCAATATCTCCAGCTAACATAGCATCAGTCATTGCACCACCATTTGAAAAGTTAGTCCATTTTACTGGAACACCTAAAGCTTTTTCATATAAACCTTTAACTTTATCTTCTTGGTTTGGTGTTGGCCACTCTAGAAAGAATGCAACTCTTACCTCTTTAGCAGCTGCATTTGCAACTGATATAGATAGGTTAAGAGCAACTATCGTTCCAAGAATAAAACTAATTATTTTTTTCATTATTATTCCTCTCGTTAATTTAATTAAATTATCGTTATTTAAATTCAATTTGAGGTAGATGTAAAACAAAAAAGTAGATATACACCTTCTAGTTGTAGCGTTGAAAGGCACACCCCACGAAGAAAATAATTCTAGTAAACAATTTAATTTAGTCTAAGAATTTAAAAAAAGAATTTAAATTAAAAATTATGAGCGCAGAAAATAGAACAGCTGTACCCAATTCCTTAAATGAACATTGGATGCCTTTTACATCTAATAAAGATTTTAAAGCTAATCCTAGATTGATTACAGAAGCAAAAGGTGTTTACTTGAAAACTCACCATGGAAAAACACAAATAGATGCTAGCTCTGGATTATTTTGCAATCCTCTTGGACATGGAAGAAGAGAAATCACAGAAGCTGTTACAAAACAATTAGAAACACTTGATTATGCACAACCTTTCCAACAAGGTTTTGGGGGATCATTTGAACTTGCTACAAAAATTGCAAAGCACACACCGGGTGATTTAAATAAAATGTTTTATACAATTTGTGGATCTACAGCTGTCGAAACTGCTCTTAAAATTGCAATTGCTTACCATAGAGCAAAAGGCCATGCCGAAAGATTTAGATTTGTAGGACGTGAACGTGGTTATCATGGAATGAACATTGGATGTATTTCAGTAGGTGGTATGGTAAATAATGTAAAAACATTTGCAAGTGTTTTAATGCCAGGCGTTCAACATATAAGTCACACACATTTACCAGAACATAAATTTGTTAGTGGTCAACCAGAAACAGGAGCTCACTTAGCAAATGATTTAGAAACTATTTGTGCAAACTTTGGTGGTGAAAATATTGCCGCTTGTATAGTTGAACCAATAGCTGGATCAACAGGAACACTAGTCCCTCCTAAAGGATATTTACAAAAACTTAGAGAGATTTGTGACAAACACGGAATACTTCTAATTTTTGACGAAGTAATTACAGGCTGGGGAAGAACAGGCTCTAAATTTGCATCTCAAGAATTTGGAGTAACACCAGATATTATAACAATGGCAAAAGCTACAACTAATGGAGTTGTACCTATGGGTGTTGTTGCTTGCAATGACTTTATTTATGATGCTGTAATGGATGCTTCTCCGAAAGGAGCAGTAGAATTATTTCATGGTTACACTTATTCAGGAATTCCAGTTGCAGTTGCCGCAGCACTAGCGGTACAAGATATTTTTGAAAAAGATGATATTTTCAATAGAGCAAAAAATTTAGCTCCTTATTTCCAAAAAGGTTTATTTTCTCTTCAAGATTTAGAGTCAGTGGACAATATAAGAGGATACGGAATGATGGGTGGAATAGACATGAAGTTAAACACTAAACCAGGTAAAGCTGGATACGAGTGTTTTAAGGCATGTTATGAAGCAGGTGTTAATTTTAAGGCTACAGGAGACTGTTTGATAATTGCTCCACAATTTATTTGCGAAGAAAAACATATTGATGAAATTATTGAAAAATTAAGAACTGGTATTACTAATTATCAAAAAAATCAAAAAAATTAATAGATAATTTAATTATTTAAATTGCATACTTGGAAAGAAAAAAATTTATGAAGATTGGCGTACCTAAAGAAATCAAGCCACAAGAAAACAGGATTGGCTTAACACCAGAAAGTGTAAAAACTTTGGTATCAGAAGGACACGAAGTTTTAATAGAAAACAATGGTGGGTTCGAAGCTGGTTTTGACAATGAACAGTACACTAGTGTTGGGGCAAAAATAGTTGATAAAGCTGAGGATATTTTTAACGATGCAGAAATTATCGTTAAAGTCAAAGAACCACAACCGGGTGAAGTAAAGATGATTAGAAAAAATCAAATAGTTTATACTTATCTTCATTTGGCAGCAGCAAAGGAATTAACTGAAGGTCTAATAAAGTCAAAAGGTGTTTGTATTGCCTATGAAACAGTAACTGATGATAATGGTAGATTGCCATTACTTGCACCAATGAGTGCAGTAGCTGGGCGTATGTCAGTTCAAGCCGGAGCACATTGTTTAGAAAAAAATCAAAAAGGAAGAGGACTTTTATTAGGTGGAGCACCTGGAGTTGAGGGAGGAACAGTAGTTATTCTTGGAGGGGGTGTTGTTGGAGAAAATGCAGCAATAATTGCAACAGGAATGAGAGCAAAAGTCCATATTGTTGATAAATCTGAAGCAAGATTAAAACAGCTTGTTGAAATGTTTGGTGATAAAATTATTCCGGAACAAAGTGACAAAATAGATTTAAATAAATTAGTAGCAGAAGCTGACCTTTTAGTTGGTGGAGTTTTAATTCCTGGCGCTGAAGCTCCAAAATTGGTTACCAAAGATATGTTGAAATTAATGAAACGTGGTTCAGTAATTGTTGATGTCGCAATTGATCAAGGTGGATGTGTAGAAACAAGTAAACCAACTACTCATGGTGACCCAACTTATATTGTTGATAATATTGTTCATTATTGTGTAGCTAATATGCCAGGTGGCGTTCCAAGAACTTCGACAATAGCATTAAACAATGCAACACTACCTTTTTTAGTTAGACTTGCTAATAAAGGCTATGAAAAAGCCTTAAGAGAAGACAAACATTTTTTGGCTGGTTTAAATGTTCATAAAGGAATGGTAACATATAAAGCAGTCGCAGATGTTTTTGGTCACGAATTTGTTCTACCAGAAAATGCTATAAAAAATTAAATAAATTTGATTAATGAGATTTGAAGAGAAGCTAAAAGAAAAATTCCTTTATTCAAAAGATAAGAACATTTTTAAAAATATTTATTTTTTTCTTCAAAACTTTAAGAAAATAAAACATAAACAAGTTAGCTATTCTGGTGGTGGTATTGATTTAATAATTGGCCATTACTTTAGAGATAAAAAAAAAGGTGTTTATATTGATGTTGGTGCTTATCACCCTATTACAGGTAGTAATACTTATAAGCTTTTTAGTAAAGGATGGACCGGCATCAATATAGATCTTGACTTTCATACTATTGATATGTTTAAAAATTTTAGGCCTAATGATGAGAATATAGTTTCAGCAGTTTCTAACGTTGTTGCAGAAAAAGAACTATATTTTCACCATAATCGTTCAGCAATTAACACTTTAGAAAAAAACAAAGGTCAAAGAAGTAAAGAAGTAAAAAAGATTCAAACAAATACTTTAAATAATATAATTGAAAACTCTAAATTTAAAAATTTAGATATAGACTTCATATCTATAGATGTGGAAGGACATGAGATAGAAGTTATAAAAGGTTTAGATTTAAAAAAGTATTCACCAAAAATTATTGTTATTGAATACCAAGATTTAGATATGAAAAAAGAGGAATTCTTTAATCAAAATATTGAAAGGATATGTAATTCAACAATTTATAAGCATATGACTTTTAATAATTACGCTTTAGTTAACTGGCTTCATTCAGACCTTGTTTTTATTAATAAAGAGCTACAAGATAAATAAAATATCTAAACTCTTCCTAGGGCATTTATTAGCTAGATTTATCATTAACATAAACTGATACACCTCTAGAATTAATATCAACATCAAACTTTTTGTGTAAAGGAGGAAATGCTCTTTGAGGACAGTCCAACCTATCACATGTTCTACATGATACACCAATAGGAATCTCAGTTGTTTTATCCGATACATTAATGTTTTCTGTGTAAACAAAATCTTTTGCATATTTCGCTTCACATCCTAGGCCTATTGATAGAATACTTTTTGTTTGCCCAAATCTTCCAACTCCTTTTTCAACTGTTCTTGCAATGCAAACATACTTTTCACCATTTGTCATTTTACTTACAGCAGCTTGAATAACTCCAGGTCTTGTAAACGCAGAATAAACATTCCACCTAGGGCACGCACCACCGTATCTTGGAATTTCTATTCCTGATAAGGAAAATCTTTTTGAAATATTTCCTGCCATATCAACTCTGAGCATATGAAAAGGAATGCCAGGTAATTTAGGGTCTTGAAGACAGGTCACTCTATGAGCGACTTGTTCAAAAGAAGTTGCAAAAGTATTTTGCAAAAGTTCTAAATCATATTTTAATTTCTTACATTCAGTATGAAAAGGTTTGTAAGGCATTAAAATTGCAGCACCACAATAATTTAACAATGCAACTTGAGTTAATCTTTTAGATTCTTCAGAAGGAAAACTAAATTTTGATAGATAATCATTGATAATTTCTAAAGCACCTTCTTGTGCAATTTGAGCAGCAGCATGAAGTTTTTTTGTTTCTAAAGAATTATAATCACTAAGTAAAAGTTCTTTTTTATTTTTATTGTAAATTTTTGAGAAAGGTTTTGTTTCTTCAGGAATAATATCTTTAACTGTTATTGTGTATTCAGATTTTAAATACTCACATAAGGCAATATATCTAGTTCTATTATTTTTTTGAATTTTATCAAAAACTTTATTTGCAAAATTTTCTAATTTAGGAAAGTAATTTTTATTTTCCTGAAGAAAATCTGAAATTACCTCTCCAGGAAAAGAGTTTTTTCTATTATCAACTATTTTACCAGATAACTTTTCTATCTTGTTAATCAATTCATGATCTTTTTTTTTTAAAATATCTCCAAGCCTTACAAGTGCTCTTCCAATTTTTGGATTTGTACCAACAAGATCTTTAACTTCTGGACCAAGGATATCCAAATCTTCAAACAATTTATCATCGAGAATTTCAGAAATAGTATTTTCTAAATTTATATCTGATTTTGAGGTTAGATCAGAAAGTTGTATCTTTAATTTTTCACAAACTTTAAGCAGCAAATCTCCATCTATTTTTCTTTTTCCACTTTCAATTAAGTTTAAATAACTTGGAGAGATGCCTAGTTCTTCAGAAAGTTTATTTGCTTGTAAACCTAATTGTCTCCTAAAAGCCTTGATTTTTGGCCCAATTTTTATATCTAATTGACTCATATTTTCTATTTGTAAATTTTGTAAATTTAAATTTACAATAAGTTTTGTTATTTTACAAGCTTTTTGAAGAATTTATTAGCTTTTGTAAATTTAGTAAATTATAAGATTTACATGAACGATAAACTTAAAAATATTGAAAATGAAGCTCAAATCATAAGAAAAGAAGATTTAACTCAACAATATGAAAAAGGTATTTATATGAGAGATGATCATTGTGATTGGGGTTCAAGTGGAATGGAAGCTTTAGTTGATCAAATCAACGACAGCAATTAATTCGTTCAACTTATTCATATTTTCATAACACCGAAGGAAAAAGACCAAATGAGTGCAGAAAACATCTCATACGATTTAAAAAGATTTGCAGGAATTAAAAGAGACTATACTCCCGAAGAAGTAGAAAGATTAAGAGGGTCAATTAAAATTGAATATTCAATGTGCAAACATCAATCTAAAAAATTATGGGATTTACTAAACTCGGAACCTTATATTAACACTTTAGGATCTTTGTCTGGAAATCATGCTGTTCAACATGCTAAGGCAGGATTAAAAGCAATTTATCTTAGTGGATGGCAGGTGGCAGCTGATGCTAATACTGCTGGCGAAATGTATCCAGATCAATCTTTATATCCTTATGATAGTGCACCAAAATTAGTTGAGTCGATGAACAATGCTTTAATTAGAGCAGATCAAATTCAACATATGGAAATTAAAGATGGTGATATGAAATCAAAAGATAGAACAGATTATATGTTACCTATTATTGCAGACGGTGAAGCAGGCTTTGGTGGACCGTTAAATGTTTTTGAATTAGCTAAAAAATTTATTAAGGCTGGTGCAGCTGGCGTTCACTTTGAAGACCAATTAGCGAGTGAAAAAAAATGTGGTCATATGGGTGGAAAAGTTTTAGTTCCAACTGGTACTATGATTAAAAATTTAAAAGCGGCTAGATTAGCAGCTGATATAGCCGATGTACCATTAATCATTCTCGCAAGAACTGATGCTAACGCTGCAAAATTAATTACGAACGACCACGATGAAAATGATAAACCATTTTTAACTGGTGAAAGATCTCCTGAAGGTTTTTATTATGTTAAACAAGGGATTGAACAAGCTATTTCAAGAGGTTTAGCTTATGCTCCTTATTCGGATTTAATTTGGTGCGAAACAGCAACTCCAAATCTTGAAGAAGCAAAAAAGTTTGCAGATGCAATACATAAAAAGTTTCCTGGTAAATTGTTAGCTTACAACTGTTCTCCCTCGTTCAATTGGAAGAAGCATTTATCAGATGCTGAGATAGCAACATTTCAGCAAAAAATTAGTGAAATGGGTTATAAGTTTCAGTTTATTACACTTGCAGGGTTTCACACTCAAAACATTGCAATCTTTGAGCTTGCTGAAAAATATAAAACTCAAGGCATGACTGCTTATTCTAAAATACAAGAACTTGAATTTGCTAGAGAGAAAGATGGATACACTAGTGTTAAGCACCAAAGAGAAGTTGGAACATCTTATTTTGATGCAGTTTCAAATACTATTAGTTCAGGAAAAAGTTCGACAACTGCAATGGAAGGCTCAACAGAGTCAGAACAGTTTTAAACTCACCTCAATTATTGTTGTTATAAAAAAAACAGGATCCTTTAAAAGGGGTCCTTTTTTTTGTTTGCTATATGCGACATTATATGCGATTGATAATCATTCGCAATGTTAATAATAAGCATTCCAAACTAAATAATCAATAAAAACAGGAAATAATAATGAAAAAACTTACAATAATTGCATTTGTCATGGCTTTATTTGCAAACATGACGTTTGCTGCTGAAGTTAATGTATTCAGTGCAAGACATTACGATTCAGATATTCAACTTTACGAAAAATTTACAGCTAAAACTGGAATTAAAGTAAATGTTGTATCTGGTAAAGATAAAGCTCTTCAAAAAAGAATAACTGAAGAAGGTGCTGATTCAAAGGCTGACCTTTATATTACTGCTGACGCAGGAAGATTAGGTGCATTCGCTGCAAAAGGAATGTTCCAAAATTCTATGACAACTGCAATCAAAGCTGCAGTTCCAGCAAACTTTAGAACTTCTAAATGGACTGGAATAGCTAAGAGAGCAAGAATTATGTATTACTCACCTGAAAGAGTAAGTGCAAATGAGCTTAATGGTATGACTTACGAAGGTCTTGCTGATCCAAAATGGAAAGGTAGAGTTGTTATAAGAAAATCTAACAATATTTATAACCAATCTCTTGTTGCATCATTAGTAAAGAATAATGGTAAAGCAGCAACATGTTCTTGGGCAAAAGGTGTTGTGGCTAATATGGCTAGAGACTCTAAAGGAAATGATAGAGCTCAGATTTTAGCTGTAGCAGCAGGTGAAGCTGATCTAGCAGTAGCTAATACATACTATTATGCTTTGATGTTATCTGGAAAAAAAGGTGCTGAACAACAAGCAGCTGCTAAAAAAGTTTTACCTTTTTTCCCTAACCAAGGAGATAGAGGAACTCACATGAACATTAGTGGAGGAGGAGTACTTAAAACTGCACCAAATCCTGATAATGCAAAAAAACTACTTGAGTTTTTATTAACTAAAGAAGCACAAGAACACATAGTTAATAATACATTTGAATATCCAATGATTGATGGTGTAGAGCCTCATGCATTAGTTAAACAAATGGGTCTTGGATATAATCAAGATTTAGAAACTAAAGTTGCTAATTATGGAAAACAACAAGCTACAGCACTAGAGTGCATGTTAGCTGCAAGTTGGAAGTAATAAGCTAGTGAAAAAAAATTTATTTAATATTGATTTAGATAAATCTTCTGACGTATATGGGTCGCAATCTCTGAAAGCTTGTGATCCATGTGCAGCAGAGTGTAAAAAGATCAATAGAAAAATAAATAATAGAAAATTATCAGATATTAAAGATAAAGAGGTTGCACATATCCTCTCTCTTTTTAATACATAATTTTCTTTTTAATGATTGTGCTCATATGTCTACAAAAGGTATTTACCCTACCTAATTTAACTATGAGCACTAAAAAATTTAAATGCAAGTAATTCAATTAAACAAACACTTAAAAAATAACAGGAATAGAATGATAGAAGGAAAAAAATGTTCAAATGTAGTTTTGAAAACAAGAAAAATTGGAAAATGGGTTGATGTAAGTACTGATGAAATATTCAAAGGTAAAAAAGTAATACTATTTTCATTACCAGGTGCATTTACACCAGTATGTTCTGAAAAGCAGCTACCAGGATTTGAAGAAAATTATGATAAATTATTAGGATTAGGCATTAATGAAGTTTATTGCATAAGTGTTAATGATGGTTTTGTAATGAATGCTTGGGCCGATCAACAAAAATTGAGAAAAGTTAAGGTGTTACCTGATGGAAATGCTGATTTTACAAGGGCAATGGGCATGTTAGTAGACAAAAAACATGTTGGTTTTGGTCAAAGAAGCTGGAGATATTGTACGATTATTAATGATGGTGTAGTTGAAAAATGGTGGCAAGAGGATGGCATGAATAATGAGGGAAATGATCCTGATCCATACAATCAGACAACTCCTGAAAATTGCATAGAATATCTATCTAAAAAATAAAGACTATAAACTTATAGCTTATAAGAAATTTTTGGAATTAGCTCTATAATCTCTCTCTCAAATTGGTTTTAGAGATAATATTAACTTCCCTTTGCAACAAGGGAAGTTTCTTAAAAATAATTATTGAGGTAATGTAGATTATGGAATTCAAAAAAATAAATCTTTGGTATGTATCATCACTACTTATTTCTTTAATAGTGGCTGCGCCAATTTTAACTGTATTCAGCAGTTTTTTTGAAAACACTGGAGATTATAGTTTAATTTTAAAAAATACTTTTCTTTATGATTATATTTATAATTCTTTAATACTTTTAATAGGTGTTTTATTTTTAACATTTATAATTGGTGTTGGATGTGCTTATTTAGTGTCATTTTATAATTTTCCAGGTGTAAATTTTTTTAAATGGTCTTTGATACTATCTTTTGCTGTCCCAGCTTATATTTATGCATATTCCTTAACTGCTTTTTTTGAAAATTATGGAACAGCTTTTTCAATTTTAAAAAATTTATTTGGAGAAGGTAATTATAATTCCCATATTCCTAAATTTGATGGAATGATTGGTGCCATTATTTCAATATCATTTTCATTATTTGGTTATGTTTATGTTTTAACTAGAACATCATTTCACTATCAGTCTCAGAATTTAATAGAACTTGGGAGAAATCTTGGTTTCTCAAAAAAAAGATCTTTTTTTAAGATAATACTTCCCTCAGCAAGACCTGCTATAGTTGCTGGCTTATCATTGGTTGCAATGGAAACCTTGTCAGATTTTGGATCTGTATCTTTTTTTGGAATATCCACTTTTACTACAGGAATTTATAATGCCTGGATTTCTTTTGATGATCTTACTCTTGCTAATAGATTATCATTTTACCTATTAATTTTTATTCTTGGATTGTTTGTTTTAGAAAACTTTTCAAGAAAGAAGGCTCAATATCATTCACCTTCTAAAGGAGGGTTTAAATCTAAATCAGTTATCAATTTAAGTGGATATAAGTCATTTTTAGCATTTTCTTTTTGTATGTTGGTTTTTACTATAAGTTTTTTATTTCCCGTCCTACAAATGCTTTATTGGACAATTCTATTTCCAAAACATTTAGCTGATTTAGATTTAGTTGACTTATTTTCTAATACTCTAATTTTAGTAATTTTATCTAGCTGTTTATTAATTGCCTTAGCCTTTATTTCAAATTATGGAAATAGAGTTTCTAAAAGTAAATTTTTAGAAGCACTAACTACTTTTTCAATTTCAGGATATGCAATACCAGGAGTTATTTTGGCGGTAGCATTCATCAGCTTTATCTCATGGTTTGACAATAATATTCTAGGTCAGGGAGGTATAAAGCCAATTTTTATAGGATCTATTCTTGGTCTAGTTTTAGTATATTTTATTCGATTTTATTCATTAGCAAGTAATGGAATTAAATCAGGATATTTAAAAATAAACTATTCTATTGATGAAAGTGCATATCTGCTTGGTTATTCTAAATTCAAGACATTCAAAAACATTCATATTCCTTATCTAAAAAATTCAATTTTATTGATAGGAATTTTATTAGCTATTGAAATCATTAAAGAGCTACCAATAACGCTAATTATGAGACCATTTAATTTTGAAACATTTGCAACAAAAGCATATATTTACGCTTCCCAGGATTTATTAGAAGCTGCAGCAGCTCCATCATTATTTCTTATAATTATTGCAAGTTTCTTTATTTTGATTACATCTAAATATATTCTTAAAGATTAAAATATGACTAAAAATTTTCTTGAAATTAACAATGTAACTTTTAAGGCCAGTGAAAAAAATAAAGTTAATAATGTTTCTTTAAAAATAGAAAATGAAGGTGATATAATTTGTTTATTAGGGCCTTCTGGAATTGGCAAAACTACTATCCTAAGAACTATTGCTGGTTTAGAAAAAATTGATTCAGGTACAATTGTTTTAAAGGATAAAGTATTATCCTCAAAAGAGATGCATATCGAACCTGAAAATAGAAATATATCAATGGCCTTTCAAGATAACTCATTATTTCCTCATTATAATGTTTTGGAGAATATTAAATTTGGTGCTGAAAGAAATAAAAAGAAGAAAGGTATAGAGATCAATGATTTAATAAAATTTCTTCATATTGATCATGTTATAGATAAATTTCCGCATCAAATTAGTTCTGGTGAAGCTCAAAGAGCTTCCTTGGCACGATCTTTATTGTCTAATCCTGACCTGTTATTATTGGATGAACCATTATCTAACGTGGATCAAAGCTTTAAAGAAGAAATTCAAGTAAAATTAAAACAAATATTAACAGAGCAAAAGATTACAACAATAATAGTTACTCATGACTCTTATGAGGCTTTTTATCTTGGAACAAAGTGTGGAATAATTTTAGATGGTCAATTAAAGCAGTATGATGATCCGTATAATGTCTATCACTTTCCAAATTCAATAGAAGTTGTTAATTTTCTTAACAGAGGAATTCTAATACCAGCTAAAGTTACAGGAGAAAATAGTTTAGAAAATAATGACTTAGGGACTATAACTGGAAACTTCATAAAACATTACCCGAAAGGATCTGAGGTAAAATTGTTATTACAACCAGAAGATTTAGAACATGATGATAAAAGCAATTTAAAATTAGAAGTGGTAGATAGAAAGTTTAGAGGCACAAACTTTATTTACACTTTAAAGACGGAAAGCAGTAAATTAATACCTGTATTCGTTCACTCTCACCATATTCATCAACACGAAGTTGATGAAAAATTTGGTATCAAGCGTCCTATAAATATTGATCATATAGTTTGTTTCTAATAAAAGCTTTTAAAAATGAATAGTAATTTAAAAATTTTTTTAAAAGGTATCATTGACGTTAGTCCATTAATGATTCCAGTAGTTCCATTTGGTTTGATATATGGCATTTTAGCAATAGATGTTGGTTTCAGCCCATTAGCGACTATGGGAATGTCCTTAATAGTTTTCGGTGGAGCATCTCAAATAATTCTTTTACAGCTATTTTCAGGGGGAGCATCATCACTAGTTATCATAAGTTCTGTTGGAGCAGTCAATTCAAGACATTTACTTTATGGTGCAGTTGTTTCTGAACATGTGTCTGATCTGAAGCTAATCTGGAAAATTATTATTTCATATTTTTTAATTGATCAGGCTTTTGCTACATCAAATGCATATTTTAAAAAGAGTAATGATAAAAATAAATACTTTCATTTGGTTGGTGGGGGTTTTACATGTTGGGTTGTTTGGCAAACTACTACATTTTTAGGAATTGTTTTGGGGACGGCAATACCTGAGAAACTAGGCTTAAGTTTTGCGGTGCCTTTAACTTTTTTAGCAATACTGGTAAATGATTTTAGAAAAATTATTAATGTAATCGTTATTTTTGTTTCAGGTTTAGTTGCTATGTTTGGGTACAATTATATTCCCTATAAAGCTTATGTAATCGTAGCTGCTTTCGCAGGACTAGTTGCAGCGATAATTTTAACAAAAATGATAAAAAATCATGAGTGATTGGGCTTTAATTATTTATTGTGGATTGATAACTTTTTTAACAAGGTTTTCAATGATAGCACTTCTAAAAAAAGATATGTTCAATGATAGAATAAGAGAAGTCTTATCTTATGTACCTTCGGCAATTTTTCCTGCGATTATATTTCCAGCTATTTTTTTAGATAATGCTGGATCAATACAAATAGAGGATAACCCTAAAATTTTAGCAGCGTTTATTGCTACGATTGTTGGAATTTTTACCAAAAACATAATTGCGACAATTTTTTCAGGATTATTTTCTTACTGGCTTCTAATATTTGTTGTATAAACTTGTATGAAAAATTTTTTTATACTCATCTTTTTTATATTTGCATTCAACGCTAACGCATTAGAAAAAAAAACGACTTTTAATAAAGAATTATTCAATAAAGCGCAATCAGACGGTAAGGTTGTAGTGGTAAGCTCTTGGATTAAATATTGCACATCTTGTGCAAGCCAAATGAAAGTTTTAGATAAAGCAAAAAATGAATTTAATAATATTGAATATTTTACATTTGAAGTAACGAATAAAGAAATTTCTAAGTTACTAAACGTGCAATATCAAACTACACTTTTAATTTTTAAAAATAATAAAGAAATTTATCGAAGTATTGGTGAAACAAGTAAAGATGCAATTTATAAGGCTATAGAATCTTCAATATAGAGCTAAGCGCCTAGTTTAATATTTCTAGGAACATTAATGTCCATTAATTTTGGCTTTGGTAAGTTTAAATTATTCATTATTTCTTCATACTCATTTTCGCTATTAACTTGTAATCTGGGATTAAATTTTTTTTCATTGCCTATGGTGCTCATTTTTTTTCCATTATAATCATGACCGGGATATAAAATTGTTTCTTCTGGCAGTTTTAATAATTTATTAAAAATAGAATGATAAGCATCTTTGGCATTTCCATTTTGAAAATCAGTCCTACCAGTTCCATTTATTAACAAAGTATCTCCTGAAAATAGTAAATTATTCATTAAAAAACTATAACTATCAGATGTATGCCCAGGAGTGTAAATAGTTTTTAGCTTTAATCCATCTATTTTAATTATCTCATCTTCTTTGACTTTGATTTGAACTGACTCTGCTGGAGTATGCTCTCCCATGATTGTACAACAATTTGTTTTTTTATTTAATTGTGACGCACCTGTAATATGATCGGCATGAATGTGAGTGTCTATCACCTTTACTAATTTTAGATTTAATTTATTTAAAGTTTTAATATAAATATCTATGTTTTCTAAAACAGGATCTATGATAAGAGCTTCACGCCCTTTTTCTGAGGCAATTAAATAAGTATAAGTGCTAGAATTTTTGTCAAATAACTGTTTAAAAATCATAATCCAATTTACTATATTTAGTTTATCTTATATTAAAACTGTATAAAAATTAAAAAAAAATTCTTATGTTGTGCAGTAAAATTAAAGACTATTTAGATGAATATATAAGCCAAGAAGTTTACGTTCAGGTAGCTGTTGCTAAAGGCAAAAATAAAATTACAACCAATGCTGCAATTACTAAATATTTTGAAAGTAATCATTTTGCTAGATTAGCAGAGGGCAAACCTTACAATACCTTTTTAGATGATCTTAAAGATAAGTGTTTAGGAAAATTAGTAAACTCTCCAATGAAAGATAGAAAAACAGATGATGAAATCATTGTTGAGCTACAAAGAAAGCTTAACTCATTAAAAGTTGAAGAATTAAATGATACTTACTGGGAAGTTGAAACAGGTGAATATTTAAGGGGAAAAGATATTAAAGAAATTGAATTAGAGAGAGATACTTTAATTAAATTTTTAACATCTAAAGATGAAGCTCATGACACGGTAAGCACCCTTTGCAAAAATTATGAAAAACTTTGCAAGAAAAAGTACCCAGAAGCCCCATTACCATTAAAAATATTAGATACTAAACACTAATTTTTTGTCTTTAAATAATTTTAATAATAGTCTATAAAAAATCTAAGGGGTGTCGTAACTGACTGAGAATAAACCCTAATAACCTGTCCGGTAATTCAGAAAGGGAGAACAATGGATAAAACATACTTTATAAGTCAATCAACATCATTAATATTTGTCATTACTATAAGCTTAATCTTTACAGTAGTGGGCTTAATTTACTCTAAGAAATATCAAGGGATAAACAATTATCTAACAGCGAATAGAAATATTAGTTTCCTTTCATTAACTACCAGTCTAATTGCATCAGCACTTGGGGCTTGGATTTTATTTGGTCCAGCTTCCGCTGCTACATGGGGTGGAATAGGAGCTGTGATTGGCTACGCGTTAGGTACTGCGTTTCCAATGATTTTTTTAATTTCACTTGGAAAAGAAATAAGAACAGCGTTTCCAAAAGGTTCAACCCTTATTGAGTTTTTAAGAAAAAGATTTGGTAAGAGTTTATTTAAACTCATTTTACTTATGACAGTGTTTTATATGTTTGTCTTTTTATGTGCAGAAGTTACAGCTGTTGCAATATTAATAAACTATATTTCAGGTACTGAACTTTGGGTCACGTCTTTAATCATTTTGATAGCAACACTTGCTTACACTCTATATGGAGGCTTAAGAGTATCAATTTTTACTGATAATATTCAAATGATTGTAATTATTGCTTTATTGTTAATTTCAGTTTTTTATCTAACTTCATTTACAGGTGATCAGTTTTCTTTCTCATTTATTAAAGAAAGAAGTCCTCACTTACTAAGTGCGAGTTATATTCCAAACTATACTGCAGGATTAACTTTTTTTATTGCTGTTGCTGCAACTAACCTTTTTCACCAAGGGAATTGGCAAAGAGTTTATGCCGCTAAAAATAATGATGTTCTAAAGAAAAGTTTAATTGTTGCATTTATTGTAATTATTCCAATCGTCTTTTTTATGGGTTTTAGTGGCCTAGTTGCTGTATCAGCCAATCCAAAAGTTATTCCAGATCTTGGTTTTTTCTCTCTATTATTAAGTGAACAGACAGAATTTTTATCATTAATAATTGTGATCCTTGGTTTATCGTTAACAATTAGTACGGTTGATACTTTGGTCAATGCGATATCAAGTTTAATAGTAGTTGATGGCAAAGCGACTTTAAATTTAGATAAAAAAACTAATTACTTAACTCTTTCAAAATATTTTATAGTAGCACTTTCAATTGTGGCTTTTGTAATTGCTTCAAAAGGATTTAGTGTTTTATATTTATTCTTATTAGCTGATTTATTTTGTTGTGCGTTTGTGCTTACAGTTTTCTATAGTTTCTATAATAAGAAGTTGAATGAAAAAATAGCATATTTTTCAATTGTTACTGGATTAATTGGGGGGTTTCTTTTATTCCCAGCTCCTGATTTTTCAAAAAGCTTACTAGTTGGTGTGATTTTACCAGTGGATACTTTTCCAGCTTTTGTCTCTCAGTCATTGTTGTTTTTGTCTTTTATTATCGCAACTTTTTTACCAATAGTATTTTGGAAAATAAAAGGGATTAAAAAATAGACCTAATAATTTGTAAAAGGTGTATTAATAACTATATACATCTTAACAAATGTCTGAGATTCAAATATCTATTAACGGCTTATCCAAAATTTATGATAATGGCTTTAAAGCACTAGATAATGTAAGCCTTAAAGTTAAACGAGGTGAAATCCTTGCAATGCTTGGACCAAATGGTGCTGGAAAAACTAGTTTAATTAGTATTATTTGTGGAATTGTTAAGCCTTCTTCAGGAACAGTAACTATTGATGGTTTTGATATTATAAAAGATTATAGAGAGACAAGATCAAGAATAGGAATGGTTCCCCAAGAGTTAAATTTAGAATCTTTTGAAACAGTTTTTGATACCGTATCTTATTCTAGGGGGTTGTATGGAAAATCACCTAAACCAGAATACATTCAGAAAATTTTAAAAGATTTAAGTCTCTGGGATAAAAAAAATACAAGATTAAAAGAATTATCAGGAGGCATGAGAAGAAGAGTATTAATTGCAAAAGCCTTATCTCATGAACCTAAAATACTATTTCTTGATGAACCAACAGCTGGAGTGGATGTTGAGCTTAGAAGAGACATGTGGCTAGTAGTCGATGAACTTAGAAAAACAGGGGTCACAATTATTTTAACCACTCATTATATTGAAGAAGCTGAAGCTATTGCTGACCGTGTAGCTGTTATTAATCAAGGTGAAATTATTATTGTTGAAGATAAAAAAGAATTAATTAAGAAAATGGGTCATAAAAAACTAACCATTGAATTGCAAGAAAAAATTACAAAAATTCCCAAAGGTTTACTTAACTATAATCTTGTTATAGGGAATGAGCAGAAGTCCTTAATTTATACTTATAATGTACAAGCTGAAAAAACTGGTATTACCAATTTATTACAAAGTGTAAAAGATACTGGCTTAAAGTTAAAAGACTTAAAAACAGAACAAAGTACTCTAGAGAAGATATTTGTTAATTTAGTAAAGGAGAATAATGAAATATAATTATTATGGGTTTAAAGCTATTTATGTTCATGAGATGAATAGATTTATAAGAACTGTAGGTCAGTCCATTCTTTCACCGGTAATATCTACATCATTATATTTTGTTGTTTTTGGTTCAGTCATTGGAGGTTATATTGAAAAAATTGATGGTGTTAGTTATGGTTCTTACATCGTACCAGGTTTGTTAATGTTAACTCTATTAACTCAATCAATAAGTAACACTTCGTTTGGAATATTTTTTCCAAAATTCAATGGAACTATTAATGAGATTTTAGCAGCACCTATTTCAACGTTTGAAACAGTTCTTGCTTTTGTTGGAGCAGGAGCCACCAAAACATTATTAGTTGGTGCTGTAATTTTTGCCACTGCTTCATTTTTTGCTGATGTTACAGTTAAGTATCCAATGCTAATGATATTTTTATTAGTTTTAGTTTCTTTTACATTTGCTTTATTTGGATTTTTAATTGGTGTTGTTAGTAAAAACTTTGAACAAATGTCTATTATCCCATCATTAGTGATAACACCTATGGTGTTTTTAGGAGGAAGTTTATACTCTCTTGATATGCTACCACCATTTTGGCAAACAATATCTTATTTCAATCCTGTAGTTTATCTAATTGATGGCTTAAGATTTTCTTTTTATGGTGTGTCTGATTTTAATATTTGGATAAGCATAAGTTCAATGGTATTTTTTTTAGTGGTTTGTGTAATTCTGGTCACAATGCTAGTTAAAAAAGGCTATAATATTAAAAACTAGAAATTTAAATAATAAATAGTATTATTAGATTATAATCATGTTGTCTTACATATTACCCTTCATTGCTTTAATTGTTGTTGTTGTATTCATTCATGAATATGGTCATTATTACTTTGCAAAACGATTTGGGGTAGGTGTCACTGATTTTTCAATAGGTTTTGGTAAAGAAATGTTTGGTTGGAATGATAAGTCTGGCACACGTTGGAAAATTTGTGTAATACCTCTCGGAGGATATGTTAAATTTTTTGGTGATAGAAATGTTTATAGCCAAGCAGACAATGAAAAAATTATAAAAGAATATACTCAGGAAGATCAAGATAAATTATTTGTGCTAAAGCCTCTATATCAAAGAGCTTTAATTGTCTTTGGTGGCCCTTTAGCTAACTTTTTATTAGCAATTCTTATATTTTTCTCAGTTTATACTTTTGCAGGTAAAGACTTTACTCCAGCTGTAATTAATGAAGTTCAAAAAGATAGCCCTGCAATGTTAGCAGGCCTTAAAGACAATGATATTGTGGTCTCTATTGATGGTAACAAAGTTAAAAGTATTATGGAGGTTTCAAAATTCATCATGATGTCTACTGATGAATTCATCAATTTTACTGTAAATAGGTATGATCAAGATTTAACCTTTAAAGTAAAACCTAATATTGTCGAAGGAGAGGATAACCTTGGAAATAAAATCAGTAAACGTATGGTTGGCATTAAATTAGGAGCATATAATAATGAAGTAAATCACGTTAAACTTGGTCCAGCTAAAGCTTTGTTTTATGCGGTTAACGAAGTTTATTATGTAAGCGTTTCTTCTCTGAAGTATATTGGAAGTATGATTGCTGGTTCTGGTGATAGTTCCCAATTAGGTGGTCCAATTAGGATAGCAAAAATAAGTGGGCAAGTTGCTGAATTTGGTATTCTTCCATTTATAAGCCTTATGGCTTATATTTCTATTAGCTTAGGTTTAATAAATTTGTTTCCAATTCCTATGTTAGATGGTGGACACTTGATGTTTTATGGTATTGAGAAGTTATTAGGGCGTCCTTTATCGCAAAAAACTCAAGAAGGTTTTTTTCGAATCGGATTGTTTTTATTGCTATCATTGATGTTTTTTACAACGTTTAATGACCTTAAAGACGTTGGTTTATTTTAATTATTTAACTTTTTTAAAACTTAAATAATCCTTTAAAATCAACGTTTTTAGATAAATAACAACATGTTGTGTTATATAAAGTTAATAACACCAATAAAATGCTTGATTAATAAGCTTTTATGTAAAATATAACAAAATAACCATTAAAACCGGAGCTAAAAAATGAACAAAAAACAACTAGTTGCTAAACTTTCAGGTTCTTTAAACCTTAGTAAAGCTGATGCAGAACGTACTTTTGACACTATTACCAATACAATTTTAGATGCTTTAAAAGGTGATGATTCAGTGAAAATTGCTGGGTTTGGTACATACAAAGTAGCTAAAAGAAAAGCTAGAGTTGGAAGAAATCCAAGAACTGGAGAGCAGATTCAAATCGGTGCTTCTCAAAAAGTCAAGTTCTTACCAGCTAAAGCACTTAAAGAAGTATTTAATAAATAATTTAAGACTCAAATTAATTAACAGCCTTTTACAGAAGTGTAATAAGGCTGTTACTATATGCAAACACTGCATACCCAGTTTTCTTTATCAGCGTTAGTAATTAATAATCTTTAAAATTATAAGATACTCTAACAATTGGAGGTCTTATGACTAAATTAATTAAAAAGATAAGTTTACCACTTATTAGTACACTATTTTTATTAAACATGAGTAGTGCAGGTATGGCAGATACAACTGTTTCTGCTGAAGTGAGTTTTATTTTTAATACGTTATTATTCTTAATTTGTGGATTTTTAGTTTTCTTCATGGCAGCTGGATTTGCAATGTTGGAATCGGGTATGGTTACATCTAAAAGTGTATCCGTAATTTGTGCAAAAAATATAGGTTTGATATCAATATCTGGGATTATGTTCTGGATGTTTGGTTATAACTTAGCATATGGAATACCAGAAGGTGGATATATAGGTAAATTTATACCTTGGTCAGATTCAAGTTCAGTTGAAACTGGATATTCTGATGGTTCTGATTGGTATTTTCAAATGGTATTCTGTGCCACAACAGTGTCAATAGTGTCTGGTGCCATGGCTGAAAGAATTAAATTATGGCCATTCTTCTTATTTGCAGCAATTTTATCAGGAATTATATATCCAATCGTAATGGGTTGGCAATGGGGTGGTGGCTGGTTAGCTTCAATCGGTTTTTCTGATTTTGCTGGATCAACACTAGTACACTCAACTGGAGGGGCTGCCGCATTAGCTGGCGCAATAATTATTGGCCCAAGACTAGGAAGGTTTACTAAGTCTGGTGCTCCGGCTCCATTAAAACCATTCGCAGCATCCTCAATACCATTAGTAACTTTAGGTGTATTTGTTCTCTGGTTAGGCTGGTTTGGATTTAATGGTGGCTCGCAACTTGCTATGGGAACAGCTGATGATGCAATAGCAGTATCAACAATTTTTATCAATACATTTTTAGCTGGAGCAGGTGGTGTAATAGCTGCAGCAATAGTTACGAGGTTAAATTTTGGAAAAACAGACGTGGTCCAAATGTTAAATGGATGTATTGGTGGGTTAGTTGCAATTACTGCTGAACCTTTAATGCCCACACCTTTAGCTGCAATTTTAATTGGTGCTGTAGGTGGTATAATTGTGGTTTATGGAACTAAATTATTATTTTCATTAAAGATTGATGATGTAGTAGGTGCAGTTCCAGCTCACTTATTTGCAGGTATTTGGGGAACCTTAATAGTTCCAGCTACAAATGCCGATACTTCATTTAGTACGCAGTTAATAGGAGTGTTAGCTGTAAATATATTTGTATTTATCGTCGCTTACATAGTCTGGTCAATAATGAAATCAACTGTTGGTCTAAGATTAAGTAAGGAAGGTGAAATAAAAGGTACTGACGTTACAGAAACAGGAGTAATTGCTTACGCAATCAGAGACTAATCTTAAGATATAGGGGGATTTTGTACTACCCACAAAATCTCCCTAAAGAACAAAACAACTTAACTCTCTCTATAAGTTAGAAAATAGGCCCCTTTCCAAGGGGCCTATTTTGTTTATTCCAAAACCTTCTTTTTTGCCTGGTTGAATTCCTCTTTTGATAAAATTCCTTTTTTATAAAGTTTATTCAATCTAATAATTTCAAGGGAAATTTCTTTAGTATCAGTTTTTGTTAATTCAAAAAAAAATTTATCAGCATCTTTACAATTTTTTTTTTTCATAATTTCTATGACATGGTAGGCTCTATCATTTGCGGCTCTTATCGCTACATCAGCATTATGCATTGTTTTTACCAAAGCTGGCCAAAATAACATCGCTCTAGTGGTATTTGCACCAGCTGAATTCTGTACAGCAATTGCTTCTTCTTTAAATCTTCTGGTTTCTTGATATTCTTTTTTTAGCTCAATACAATTTAAATTAGAGTCATCTGGCATCTTAATATTAACAACTGTTGGTTTTGCACAAGAGTTTAAAATTACTAAAATAATTAAAATTAAATAAAATTTATTTGTTTTCATCCCAAAGTTTTTTATAATTTATAAATGGTGAGAGACCATAACTAGAATTTATATTTGTTAGATGTAAAGATAGACTTTTTAAAGGTGAGATACAGAATTCTTTTGTATAAATTTCATTTAGATGTTTTTCAAAAGGATCATTCCTATTTAAACAAGTATTATAAAAATTGTCCCAATATTTATCTAATAAAGACTTTGTAGTCATGAACGTACATAGAGTTTGATTGATTGTTCTCCAGTGCCTTTTGTTTCCAATTAGAATATTTGTTTTTTTATTATTCATATATAGATATGGATAATCAGCAGGACACATAAAGATATCCTTATTAACTTGTGAGGCTATTCTCTCATATGATGCAATCATTTCTTCCATCATAGGTTCAAAATGTAAGTAATCGTCTTCAACAAAGAAAACTAAATCTTCAGCATATTCTTTTCCTAATTCAAATGATCGAAGTAAACTTGCTAGATTTGAAAAAGTCTGATCATTCTTCTGTTGTTTAATCGTATCTTTGTATTTTTCATGATTCAAAGGTGTAATACTCATATCTAAACCGTTTCCATCTATAAGTTTCTTTAACTTATTTAAATTTTCTTCTTTAGATTTGTCATCAACAATTATGGTTTTAAATTTAATATTTGGGTACTTAGTTTTAGAAAAATTAATTGATCTAATTAATGAATTTAAAGCTCTTAAAGAGTATTCAATTTTTGGCTCTTCAAATAATCTCTTTTTATTTTGATCCCATATCTTTACATCAGTATTAGTTCTAAATATAATCAATACAGATTTAACTTTTTTAGTAATTTTTACTTCGCCTAACGGTAAAACAATTGATTTTTTATTGATGATTGAAAGATCTTCATTTAATTCTTTTTCAAGAGTGGGTGAGCTGAAATTGCTTTGGTCAATTATTTCGTAACCAAGGATTTTTGAAAGTTTAATAAAAATTTTTTTAATAATGTTTTTTTTCATATAATAGTTTATAGTTAAATTTTTACAATATTATGGCCATTAAATCATCACAAACTCTAGTCACTGAAGCTTTAAGTGAAGTTAAAACAATTACTGCAGATGAAGCATTAAAGCTTTCTAATGAGGATAAATGTACATTAATAGATATTAGAGAAAAAGGTGAATTAGACAAAACTGGCAGAATTGAAAATTCAAACCATATACCTCGTGGAATGTTAGAATTTTGGTTAGATCCAGAGGGACCATATTTTAAAAGTGGAAAAATTGATATGAGTAAAGAAATAATTTTATTTTGTGCTGGAGGTTTAAGATCAGCTTTAGCTGCCAAATCTTTAAAAGAAATGGGATTTGAAAGGGTTTCACATATTGATGGGGGTTTTGCAGCAATAAGTCAAAGTGACTTTAAAATAGTTTAGACTATTTATTATACTCTTCTAAAGCAAATTCTAATCTATCTTGTCCCCAAAATATTTTATTATTTACAATAAATGTGGGCGCACCAAATATATCTTTATCATGAGCTTTTTGAGTAACAGATTTTAATTCATCTTTTATTTTAGGATTGTTAATACCTTCAAAAAAAAAATTGTCATCAATACTACATTTTTTAAGAAGTCTTATTAAATTCTCTTTTTTTGAAATATCTAAGTTATCTTTCCAGTAACCATCAAACATTATGTCTAAATATAAATCTTTTTTATTTTTTTCTATAAAAATGTATCCACGCATTAAATATAAAGAATTAATAGGAAAATTTGAATTCCAAATAAATTCAAAATTATCTTTTTTGGCAAAAAGAAAGCAATCATTAATCATATGATTTAGTTTTGGTTTGATAAAAGCTGGAGCTGTTATCCCTTGTAAATTATGAAGTCCACCAACTAAGATTGGCTTATAGTTAAAATTAACACCTTTTTTTCTTAAAACTTTAATTTTATTGTGCGCCAAGTAAGAGTAAGGACTAATAAAATCAAAATAAAAATCTATTGATTTAGTCATAAAGACTTATTCTTTTGGCATAGAAAATTCTAATGATCCAATAAACCATTAACCCAATGGGACCAATCAAATAAGTGAAAATAAGTGGTATTGATATAAGAATTTTATTCATATTAAACAATTGGGAGTCTTTCACAATCCAACCACCACAAAATAAATTTATACTCAAAAAGTGAACCCAAAATAGAATTAAGAATGATTGATTCTCAAATAAATTTGAAATCTCATTTAGTCCTAAATAAAGTTTAAAATTTTGTAAAAAATCATACCCGTTTAACAAAGACACATAAATTAAATAGGCATAAGTTAAGCTAAGAATAAATATTGGAAAAATAGAAGTGACAAAAAGTCTAGATATTTGTGATTGAGGAAAAAAAATTAGAGTAAACCAAAAAGGTAGAATTCCAAGATTCAACCATAGATAAATCATTTCAAATGTAAAGTATGTATAAATTTGTTCAATCATTTTATAGAGTATTATATTACAAGATATCATGATTCCTATGAGAAATAGAAAAAAAACACTAGAAGTAACCATGGAAGAAATGAGAAACTTTTCTTTCGCTTATGTTGAAAAATATGCACCTTCTAAGCAACAATTAAGAACCTATCTTTTAAAAAAATACCTCAAGGCAGCAGTACCAAATGTAAAAAAACAAGATATCACCAATTTAATTGATATTGTTTTAGTTGATCTTGAAAAAAGTAAATTTATTAGTGATAAATTTTATTCAGAAAGTAAATCTAGAAGCTTAATACAAAGAGGAAGTTCTATAAATAAAATAAGAAGTTATTTGATAGGAAAGGGTATAAATGACACTTATATCAAAGAGACATTAGATAAAATTAAAGAAGATAACTCTGATCAAGATTTTTTTTCAGGAATAAAAATTTGTAAAAAAAAAAGGATTGGACCTGCTCGAACAGAGGACAATAGGTCTTTATTTTATAAAAAAGATATCTCACTTCTTGCTAGAAATGGTTTTGACTTTGAAACTTCAAAAAGAATAATGGATATTGATAAAGATGAATATACTAAAATTATTAAGTTACTTTAATTTATTTTCTTTTTTTACCAAGTGATTAATTTTATTTTTTATATAATTCCTAACAAATACAAAAACTAGCAAGCCAAAAATCGAAACTGAAACGATTATAATTAGTATTATTCTTAATTGTTCACCCATTAGATAATATTTTTATTTTTTATAATAATACTTGGGTTTTTAAAATTAGGTTTTCCGTACAATATTTCTTTACCCTCAAAATCAGTTACTTCACCACCTGCATGTATTAATATTGCATGTCCTGCTGCAATATCCCATTCACAAGCTCTTGGTTCAGCAACATAAATATCAAATTCAGCAGCAGCAACTACACAAAATTTTAATGAACTTTTCATTTTTTGATGTGATGTAACTTTGTATCTATTATGTATTTCTAAAATTTCTGGTTTTATTTCATTTGAATAACTAACTGCTTTAATACCAGAATAAATTTTTTTTTTATTAGTTAAAATGATTTGTTGGTCATTACTCACTTCAAAACTATTTGATATTCCATATGAATAAAAAATTCTTTTTTTTCCAGGTGCTGTGATAATACCTATTGCGGGTTTTTTATCTAAAATTAAAGCTGCATTTAATGTAAATTCATCCTTATTATTTATATAATCTCTTGTTCCATCTATTGGATCGATTAGCCAAAAATCCTTTAGGTTTTTATCATTTTTATGAGCAGAATTTTCTTCTGAAACTATTGCAATATTTGGAGTTATTTCTAAAATTTTTTTTGATAACAGTTTATTAACTTCAATATCACCATTGCTGACAGGTGTATTGTCAGATTTTATTTCTTTTTTAAGTCCGGCTTTTCTTAAATTTAGGGCAAGATCTCCAGCTTCATTAAATGTATCTATTAGTGAAAGTGTTATCTTTTTTCTTTCTTCAATATTCATTTATCAACTCTTTCTAATTTAATTTTATTAGCAATAATTACTTTTTTTCCAACATTTTCAAAATTGATAGTTACTTTGCCATTAATTATCGATTGTACTTGTCCAATACCCCAATCTTTATTGTCTGGATTAGTGACTTTGTCGCCTGGTTCATAATCTAAAATCATTTAATTTACTTATACTTAATAAAAGAATAAATATCATTAAATATGACAAAATTGAATTCAATTGGAATAGCTAAAGCACCAAAAGATACTTTGGTGGTAGTTGCTATGTCTGGTGGAGTAGATTCATCTACAGTCGCAGCAATGATGAAAAATGAAGGTTACAATGTGATTGGGATTACACTTAAGCTGTATAATGACACCAAAGAAACCGCACAATCAAAACAATGTTGTGCAGGTCAAGATATCATGGATGCTAAACGTGTGGCTGAAAAGTTAAAGATAGAACATAAAATACTGTATTATCAAAACAAATTTAAAGAAGGTGTTATTGACAACTTTATAGATAGTTATTTAAATGGTGAAACTCCAATACCATGTGTTCAGTGTAACCAGACAGTTAAATTTACAGATTTATTTAAAGAGGCAAAAAATTTAAAAGCAGATGCTTTAGTTACTGGGCACTATGTAAAAAGTGTTACAGAAGGAAATAATACCGAAATGTATAGAGGAGTAGACTCCAATAGAGACCAAAGTTATTTTTTGTTTAATACAACAAAAGAACAACTTAATTTTTTAAGATTTCCTCTTGGTAATTTGTTAAAAGATGAAACAAGAGATATTGCTAGAAAATTAAATCTTAATGTTGCAGATAAACCTGACAGTCAAGATATTTGCTTTGTTCCAAATGGCGATTATGCATCTGTAATAGAAAAATTTAGACCTAATTCGTTTAATAAAGGAAATGTAAAGAATATTCAGGGAGAAGTGATTGGTGTGCATGACGGAATTATTAATTATACAATTGGTCAAAGAAAAGGAATTAAGATTTCTGATAAAAACCCTTTGTATGTTGTAAAGATTATTGCAGATAAAAATGAAATAATTGTTGGTAGTAAAGAAAACTTAATTAAAACAAAAATTGATTTAAGGGATTTGAATATAATAACAAAAAACAAAAAAGATTTCGATCAAGATTTATTTGTCAAAGTAAGATCTACTGGAAAATTAATTAAAGCAAATATTGAAATTAAAGATACTGCAGCTAATATCGATTTATTGGAGGAAGAACAAGGTATAGCACCAGGTCAAGCGTGTGTATTTTATTCTAAAAACAATTTAGGATATAAAGTTCTAGGTGGAGGTTGGATAAAAAATTAATTATTCTTATTTTTCCACATCAAAAAAGTAAGCAAATAAAAAGTTATAACCCCTAAGAAATAATCCCATTCCAAAGCGTGCTTTAAAAATTTATTTCCAGGAAGAGATATCAAAGGAATACTGATTATAGCAACTATTATTAAAGTAGAAACTAAAAATAATTTAATTTTTAGATATTTTTTATTTATAAATCTATCTAGTTTTTCTTTTAATGAATAAAATGTTGCAACTAAATAAGCTTGCGCAACAATCTCAAAAACAATAAATGAAAGCATTACTACTCTTCTAAACAGTTTATATAAATCATTATCAAATTTAATACCTAAAAATATTGAATGGATTGTTAAAGCTATTGCAGAGGCTATTCCAAAAAAGAGTATTTTTTTTTTATATTTATGATCTTTTTGTAAATATTGAATTACTTCAGCATTATAAAGCCAGTATTTAATTAGTAGAAATGAAGTTAAAAACATAGCTGGTTTAAAAATAAAATAAGTAGGGAAATATCTAGCTGTACGACTTATGGAAGCTTTTCCATCAATGTATGGAAATATTGTTCCGTATATTGCTTTTCCTTCTTCAAATAACTCTGTAAATTGCGTTGATACGTATAGACAAGCATTAATTGCTATGAATGGAACTATGAATATCCAAATACTAATGAATTTAATGTTCTTAATTTTATCCATTAAAAGAACTACTACTTTTTCTTATTTTTTCTTTTAGCTCTTCTTTTTTTAGAGCCTTGTTTTCTTCGGCCTCTATGCTTTTTTGGGTATCCCATATTTTCCTATTTATAATTTTATTGACGTAGTGGCAGGGATATAGCATTCTCAAATCAACATATCAAATTTTTTATGGTTAAATCCTTCAAAACTTTCCTTAAACATACTGCAAAAGATTACCATAATCAGTCAGTTAACCCTCCTGTTGTCAGAGCATCGACTATAATTTTTAAATCTATGCAGGATATCAGAAAAATGCAAAATAAAGCAAAAATAGATCCTACGGGTGGTCATTTTGATTATGGAAGACAGGGAACATCCACAACTCACATACTTTCAAAAATTTTGAATAAAATGGAGGAAAGTTATCATGTTTTTACAACACCAACAGGATTTGGATCAGTTTTCTTAGCAATCTTTAGTGTAGTCCGTCCAGGAGATGAAATTATTTGTGCAGATCCAGTTTATAGTCCGACACGAACTCTAACAGAAGATTTTTTAAAAGAGTTTAGTATAAAAACAATTTTTTATAATCCTCATGATTTAAAAACATTACAAAAAAACATAACCAAAAAAACAAAATTGATTTTTGTTGAAAATCCAGGAAGCAATTCATTTGAGTTTCAAGATTTGGGAAAAATAATATCAATTGCAAAAAAAAAAAATATTTTAACAGCTATTGATAACACATGGGCGACTCCATATTTTTTTAAACCAATAAAATTTGGTTTTGATATGTCAATTGTATCAGCTACGAAATACTACTCTGGTCATTCAGATGTAATGGGAGGAAGTTTAGCTGTAAATAAAAAAGTTTTTAATAAAGTTAAAGTTGCAGAAAAAATTACAGGATTAAGGTTAGGTCCAGATGATGCTTATTTGATAACAAGAGGGTTAAGAACTTTGGATGTTAGATTGGACAGACATCAAGAAAATGCAAAAAAAGTAGCAAGTTTTTTATCTAAATATAAAAATATAAAACTTTTATATCCATATAAAAAAAACTCATTTAATTTTAGAATGTGGAAAAAATACTATTCAGGTGCTTCAGGATTAATGGGTTTAAAAATTAAATCAAAAAATATTAATTCTGTTAGAAAATTTGTCAATTCTCTTAAATTATTTGGTTATGGATATAGTTGGGGTGGATTTGAAAGTTTGGCATTACACCAAGAATTTAGAGAAACTGGAAATAGAAAGTTTATGAATTTACCTAAAGACGAGCATCTGGTTAGGTTACATATTGGTTTGGAGGATCCAAAAGATCTCATTGAAGATTTAAAAAAATCTCTTAAATTCATAAAATGAGTTCTGAAAAATTTATTATAAATAAAAAAGCACTAGTTACTTTAATAGCAGCTAGCTTAATTGTAATAATATCTCTTGGAATCAGACAAACTTTTGGAATGTTTTATTTTGATTTTGAGCTAGATTTAGAAATCACTTTAAGACAATTTAGTTTTGCCATTGGTCTTCAAATGTTTTTATGGGGTTTATTTGGTCCATGGTTTGGAATTATTACTGATAAATATGGTGGCCATGTAGCAGTTTTTATAGGTTTTGTTTTTTATCTTGCGGGCATCCTACTTCTTTATTCAGGGTTTAATAAAGGTTTCTATTTTATAGTAAATATGGGAATTTTAATTGGTATTGGTTTAGGGGCAACAGCTGTCAGCATTCCAGTTTCAGTAGTTTCAAAACATTTTCCTTCATCAAATAGAACAATTGCAACTGGTATTGTTACAGCCGCAGGTTCATTTGGATATTTTGTTTCTCCTTTGTTTACTAGAATGTCTTTAGTTGAATACGGTTGGTCAAACACATTGTTATTTTTTTCTATATTTATAGTTATTGGTTTATTTTTAGCTTTTCTATTGACCACTCCTAAAAATGTTTCAGGGGGAATAATTAATGATAAACAAACAGCATTGGGTGCTCTGAAAGAAGCTTTTAATAACAAAAGCTACATTTATTTAACACTAGGGTTTTTTGTTTGTGGTTGGCATATAACTTTAGTAGCAACCCATATACCAGCATATTTAAATGACAAAGGTTTACCAGGTTGGTGTGCTGCAACTTTATTATCTATGATTGGTTTATTTAATATTTTTGGAACTCTTACGTCGGGATATCTATCTACAAAATTTTCAAAAAAGTTAATTCTGAGTTTTATTTATTTTACTAGGGGAATTGTAATAGCATTGTTTATATTTTTACCACCGAGCCCAACATTAGCAGTGTTATTTGGAATTACTTTTGGATTTTTGTGGCTAGCTACTGTTCCTCCAACTGCAGGCATTGTTGGTTTTATATTTGGTACAAAATATATGGGTTTATTATATGGAATTGTTTTTTTAAGTCATCAAATAGGATCATTTTTTGGTGCCTTTCTAGGTGGTGTGTTTAAAGAAGTTTATGGATCTTATGATTATGCCTGGTACGTTTCTATTGCATTATCAATCTTTGCAGGATTGATACATTTACCAATAAAAGAAAATCAAGTTAAAAGATTACAAACAACTTAGAAAATTGACTAAAATAAATTATTTAAAAGAAATATCTGATTCAAAAAAACCTTTTATTATTTATAAATCATTAAAAGGTTTTGATTTATATACAGACTTCTCAAAAAAAATTATTTTAACTAATAGAAATATTAAAAATTTTATTAACAAAGCAAATAAAAAAAAATCAACAAATAAAGATACAGATCTCTTTTTAGGTTTTTTTGGTTACGAAATCTTGAATAACTTAATAGGTATTAGATTAAAAAAACAAAAAAGTTTAAAATTTCCAAAAGGAATTTTTTACAAACCAGAAACTAAAGTAAGACTTTCAAATAAATTAGACTACACAGCATTAAAATCTGTTAAATCTAACAAAGTTTTTAAAGTTAATCTAAGTAAAAATTCTTACAAAAATATTTTTAATAAATTCAAGAGAAAAATTAGATCAGGCGAAACATATCAAATAAAAATTTGTACAAAATATAAAAATAAATCTAAAATAGACCCTTTGGATTTTTTTTGTAGACTTGCAAAAACTAATATGGCACCAGAAGCTTTTATGATTAAAGATCAAGATTATTCCGTAATAAGCTGCTCACCCGAAAATTTAATAACAAAAAAAAATAACTTTATATCCACCAAACCTATAGCAGGAACATTAAAAAAAACTAAAAATCTCAATAAAATTAAGGCGTTGCTCTTCTTTAAGAAAAATACAAAAGAAACCAAGGAGCATAATATGATCGTTGATATGGAAAGAAGTGACCTATCCAAAATATGTAAACCTGGATCTGTTAAAATTATTAAAAAAAAAATTGTAGAGGAATACAAGGATCTTTATCATTATGTAAGTTTAGTAGCAGGTAAATTGAAAAAAAATATTTCAAATCTAGAAATAATCAAAGCGATGATGCCAGGTGGCTCTGTAATAGGATGCCCTAAGATTAGCACTCTAAATCTTCTTAATACTCAAGAAAAAGAAAATAGAAATATTTATACAGGAAGTTTTGGATACTTTAAATTTAATGGTGATATGAGGTTTAATATAATTATTAGATCTATCTTAAATTATCAAAACCAATCTGAAATTTCAGTTGCATCTGGAGTAGTAATTGACAGTAATGCAAAACATGAATTCAATGAAAATTATATTAAAGCAAAAGCTTTAGTGGACCTGTATAAATGATTTATATTATTGATCATAAAGACTCATTTACACATAACGTAGTTCATCAATTTGAACGTTTTGATGAGATCGAATGTGATAATTTTGATAAAATAAATGAGAGGAAATTAAAAAAATCAAAAGTTATAGTTTTTTCTCCAGGGCCTGGTTCACCAATAGATTATCCGATTAGTTCGAAAATTTACAAAGAGTTTAAAGGAAAGAAAAAAATTATTGGTATATGCCTTGGATTTCAATTAATTTTACATTGTGAAAAAGCTAAAATAGTCCAACAAAATAAGATTTATCATGGATTTCAATCTAAAATAAAAGTGACAAGTAGCAATTCTTTATTTAAAAAAAATAAGAAATTTATAGTTGGTAGATATCACTCACTTAAATTAAAAGAACCTTTCGAGGCACAAAATTTTGAAATAACAATGAGGTGTGATATTTCAAATGTAGCAATGACAATAGAAAATGATAAAGAAAAGATATACGGATTTCAATTTCATCCAGAATCTTTTTTAACTGAAAATGGCAACTTACTTATTAAAAAAATCTTATCAGCATAAGACTCTCAAAGAAGTTAATTTTAATGATCTTTGGGGGGACAATGGTGTTTTTACTACAATGTGGATTTTTAATAAGCCAACAAAAATATTATTTTTTAAAGAACATATTAAAAATTTAATTAAATCCTTAAAGGTATATAAATTATACAAACCTAATATTGAAAAAAATATTCTTAAATTAATAAAACTAAATATAGATAAAAAAAAATCTTATAGTCACCTCTTGAGAATTGCTATTAACAGAAAAATGATATCTGTTTCACTAAGAAAGAGAGTAACTCCAAAACTTAAATTTAATTTAAAACTTATAAATTATAAAAGAATTGATCCAGAATTTAAAAATTTAAAATATAAATTCATTTTAAAGCATCTAGCAAAATTAGATAATTCCTGTACAGACATAGGATTAATATCAAATGGAAAAATATTAGAAAGCGGAACCTCAAACATATTTTTTATAAAGAATGATAAAATCTACTCACCAAAAAGTGGAATCTACAAGGGAATAAATTATAATTTTTTTAAAAAAAAATTAGGTAAAATTATTAACAAAGATATTAAAGTTAGTTCTTTAAACAATTATGATGAAATTCTTCTAATTGGATCAGGCAAAGGAGTTACTTCGATTGAGACAATTAGTAAAATTAAATGGAAGAGAAGAAGTTTAAAATTTTACAAACTACTATTTAATTTTTATAAAAAAGAAATTTTAATGTGTCCACTATACAAATAGATTTAATTATGAGAGATCTAAATAATCCATGTTTATTTTGCAATATTAAAGAAAGTGGCCTAGCTAAAGAAAATGATTTAGCTTATGCGAGTTATGATTCTTATCCGGTTACTGATATGCATTGTTTAATAATTCCTAAACGTCATGTTAAAGATTATTTTGAATTGACCAATGAAGAAGTTATTGCCTGCAATTCGTTAATTAAAGATATAAAGTTTGAAATTGAGTTAAAAGACAAATCTGTTAAAGGATTTAATATTGGAACTAATGCTGGAAAAATTTCAGGTCAGTCTATTTTACACTGTCATATTCATTTAATTCCAAGGAGAGAAGGAGATGTTGAAAATCCACAAGGTGGTGTAAGATCTGTAATTCCCCTAAAACAACATTATAAGCGTAAAGTATAAGTTGTATTTATAAATGATAAATTGCGGCGGATATTACGGTTGATCTATTATTTTAACTGTACTAGAAACATTTGAAATTAATTCAGATTCTAATAAAAGGGTAATATTATGATGTCCATAAATCCATATTCAGTACTTGCTGAGAGCATTCCTTCAGTTTTGATTCAAGGTTTTGTGTTACTTATGTTGGCATTAATATTTTTTGGAACTGTTATGCAAATGATTCATCATAAAAATATTACTTATTTTTTTAATAATGCTAAAAAAGCAAAACTATCTGCTGAAAGAGAACTTGGTACTGGTGAAAAAGCTGCAATTATTGCTAAAACAGTTGTTCACGACATCGCGACTACAGCCGAACTTGGTGCTGGAAAAAGAAGAGTTGCTCATGTTTTGGGAATGTGGGGCACTATTTTATTTTGGACTGCGTCCGTAGTAATGATTTTTGGCTACACATCTAGCGTTGTAAGTACTCCGACTATCTGGCCGATGATATGGCATGTGGGAGCAATAATGACATGTGTTGGTGGGTATTGGTTTTGGTTATTTCTTAGAGTTGATGTATTAGCAGAAGCACACCCGTGGTATAGAATTATCAAAGCTGATTTATTTGTATTAACATTGTTAGCTTGTGCAACATTTGGATTGGCGTGGTCTTATACTCAGTCATTAAATCTTGAAAATAGATGGGATGATAAAATTTATTTAGTTTTATATATATTCTCTAACCTTGCTTTATTCGGTGGAGTTTACTGGTCAAAATTTGCACACATGTTTTACAAGCCTGGCGCTGCAATACAAAAGAATTTAGCAGAAGCAGATGGGTCTCGAGACAATCTTCCTCCATTAGCAGATGCTCCAAAACAATTTGGATTGGGAATTAAAAGAGAACAACCAAAACATTATTAATATGATAATTTTAAAAAAGGAGAAAAAATAATATGTCAACATTTGTATACATGACGAGATGCGATGGCTGTGGACATTGTGTAGATATTTGTCCATCAGATATAATGCACATTGATGAAAATATTAGAAGAGCGGTCAACATTGAACCAAATTTTTGTTGGGAATGTTATTCTTGCGTAAAAGCTTGCCCAAATCATGCTATCGATGTTCGTGGTTATGCTGACTTTGCTCCAATGGGTCACAGTGTTAGAGTTAGACGTGAAGAAGAAAAAGGAACCATCTCTTGGAAAATTAAATTTAGAAATGGAACCACAAAAGATTTTGTGTCTCCAATTACTACAAAACCATGGGGAAAATTTATTCCAAAATTAGCTGAAGAAGATAAACCTAACCAAGGAGAGATCAATTCTCAAATGCTCTACACAGAACCGAATGGTTTAAATACTGACGGTAAGTTACCCTCTGTGCCTAAAGAAACTTTTAAAAAAGGAGTTTATTATTAATGGCCAAACATAAAACACATTACGAAGATTGCGATGTTTTAGTTGTTGGTGGGGGTATGGCTGGAACTGGTGCTACTTTTGAAGCTAGACACTGGGGAAGAGATATGAAAATTATTTGTGTTGAAAAAGCTAACATTGATAGAAGTGGAGCAGTTGCCCAAGGACTATATGCTATTAACTGCTACATGGGTATGCAGTGGGGTGAAAACCAACCTGAAGATCATGTAAGATATGCCCGTAATGATTTGATGGGAATGGTTAGAGAAGATTTAGGTTATGATATGGCTCGTCACGTTGACTCAACAGTTCATATGTTTGATGAATGGGGTTTACCAATGATGAAGAATGAAAAAACAGGTCGTTACCTTAGAGAAGGTAAATGGCAAATTATGATTCATGGTGAAAGTTACAAACCGATCGTTGCAGAAGCTGCAAAAAAATCAGCTGACAAAATTTATAATAGAATAATGATTACTCATCTTTTAATGGATGAGGCACAAGAAAATAGAGTAGGTGGAGCTGTTGGTTTTAATATGAGAACTGGTGACTTCCATGTATTTAGAGCAAAAACTGTGATCGTTGCAGCAGGTGGAGCATCTCACATTTTTAAACCAAGAGCAGTTGGTGAAGGAATGGGAAGAACTTGGTATGCACCATGGAGTAACGGTTCTGCTTATGCATTACCTATTGCGGTTGGAGCTAAAATGACACAAATGGAAAACAGAATTGTGTTATGTAGATTTAAAGATGGTTATGGTCCAGTTGGAGCATATTTCTTACACCTTAAAACATACACTCAAAATGCAAATGGGGAGAATTATGAGAAGAAATGGTACGATCAAACTAAAGAATTAGTTGGTGAATACATTGATCACCATCCAACTCCAACATGTTTAAGAAATCATGCATTTATTCAAGAAACTATCGCTGGTGGGGGACCGATTCACATGGTAACTACTGAAGCTTTCCAAGATCCACATTTAGAGACAGTTGGATGGGAAAATTTTCTTGGTATGACTGTTGGCCAAGCTGTTGTTTGGGCTTCTCAAAATATTGACCCTAAATATACAAATCCTGAATTAACTACATCCGAACCTTATGTTATGGGTTCTCATGCAACATGTTCTGGAGCTTGGGTTAGTGGTCCTGAAGATTTATCTCCACCGGAATATTTTTGGGGTTATAACAGAATGTTAACAATTGATGGTCTTTTTGGTGCAGGTGATACCGTAGGTGGAAGTGCCCATAAGTTTTCTTCTGGATCATTTACCGAAGGTCGTTTAGCTGCAAAAGCTGCTGTAAAATATATTGAAGATAAAAAAGCTGAAGGTATTAAAATTACAGATAAACAGTGTGAAGACTTTAAAACTGCTATATTTAAACCTTTAGAAACATATCAAGTAGCTCAAAATGAAATTACAGGTGGAACAGTTTCACCTAGTTACATTTCACCTATTCAAGGTCTCCAACGCCTACAAAGAATCATGGATGAGTATGTTGGAGGAATTGCAACTAACTACATGACTAATGGTAATATGCTTAAAAGAGGACTGGAACTATTAGCTTGGTTAGAGGAAGATTTGGAAAAAGTAGGTGCTGAAGATTTACACCAACTTATGAGGGCTTGGGAACTAAAACACAGGGCTCTAACTTCTCAGTGTGTAACTGAACATACTATGTTTCGTGAAGAAACTCGTTGGCCTGGTTATTATTACAGAGGTGACCATATGAAACTTGATGATGACAATTGGCATTGTTTAACAGTTTCTAGACGTGATCCAACGACAGGTAAATTCTCATTAGAAAAGGTGCCGGTTTATCATATAGTCGACGAGAATGAGAAGAAAAAAGCCTCTTAAAACTGCTAAACTTAAATTATGAATCTTTTAGAAAAATCTGATGATGAGATTATAGCAATTGCTAAGCCTATTTGGGATAATCTTGTTAAGACATCAAATATGAAAGATTATGGTGGGTTTACTAAGGACTTTGGAACTCAAATGTTATTTGGAGCAAATGAAGTAGAGCTTGGAAAGCAATGGGCTAATAATAAACTTTTGACGAACTTAAAAGAGGATTATGAGGCATTTGGTTGTCTTAGAAGGGGTCAAAATATTACTGTGCTATTTAAGCAAAGAAGTAAAGAGATTGAAGGTGAGTTTTTAGGACGTTTGGTGCTGGGTCTTGAAGGCGATGAAGTGAAAGTTTTTGGAGCTACTATTTACTAAAAATTTTTATCAATATTTTTTTTAGATCTTAAATAATTATTTGACAAATAATAAAGTCATGTTAATTAGAAATATACATGCCTGACTTAATCAAAAAATTACCACATAACATTAAAAAGAATAAACTTAAAACAGGACTATTTTTGGGGCTAAGTGCTTACTGGGGAATAATTATTGCAGGCACGTTAATACAACTTTCTTAAATTTTAATTAATAATTTTTAAAATTAGGGTTGTTAATTATTATTAGACTATTTAATAATTGGTCATTACCTGACAATCAAATCAAGCTTTTGTTTTCCTAGTCTTTCATTGCCACTTTCAGTAACAAGATATGTTTCACCTAAATTCATAGCTAATTCACTATCTGAGTCCATTAGTATCATGTGCATAAAAAAGATATTCCCAGGTTGAATAACATAGGGGTTGCCAGTGTACAGCATGGGCCAGTCCATCCAGTTTGGAGAAAAAGTTGACCCTAATGAATACCCACAAGCGTTCATTCTAGCTTTATTAAAACCTAGGTCATCAAATGTTTTTGCATGGGTATCAAAAATATCTCCAGCTGTATTTCCAGGAATTAATTTTTTTTCACAATTAGATAAAGCTTTAATACATGCTTCATGCATTTTAATATGTTTAGGGTTTGCTTTTCCAATAAGAATAGTTCTAAACATTGCTGAATGATAATGTTTGAATGCTCCTGCCCATTCAATACTTAATTGATCTGTAATAGACAAATCTCTTTTTTCTGCTTGATATCTACAAAGTAAAGCATTGTGACCAGATCCTATTATAAATTCATTAGCAGGATAATCACCACCACCTTCAAATATTACTTTTTGCATTTCAGCTAAAATTTTAGCTTCACTTGCACCAGCTTTAGTATATTTCCATGCTTCATCCAAAGCTCTATCTGCAAGTTCTGCTGCTTTTTTTACATATATTATTTCTTCATTAGATTTGATAACTCTATGTTTTGTAATTAATTCAGAATAATCTTTAACTTTACAGTAACCTTCTAAAGATTTATTTAATCTCAAAGCATTACGGCCAGTCATTCCGTACGCTTCGTATTCAACTCCAATTTTCTTACCTTTTAAATTTAATTCATCTAAAATTAGTTTAAGATCATCCGTGGGGCTTGATTTATCTTTATCAACCCAAATTCTTATATCTTCTATATTTGATGTATTTTGTGCTTGTCTTAAATCGGGTGCTCTAGTTAAAAGAATTATATTTCCTTTTTGATCTAATATTAAAGTTTGAAAAAAAACATATCCAAAAGTATCATAACCTGTAAGCCAATACATAGACTCTTGTCTAAACATTAAAAGAGCATCTAAATTTTGCTCTTCCATAGATTTAAGAATTTTAGTTTTTCTACTTAAAAATTCACCTTTACTAAAATGAAGAGCCATTAAGTGATTATTGCTCTCACGTTTCCTATCTTGTCAATTTTTCCTAAATAAAGACCCTTACTTAATATGGGTACTACACCAACAGTTGATCCAGTAAATACATAAAAATTTTTGTTAAGTTTTATTTTATCTTTTTTTAATTTGTTAAGGACAAATCGAAGAGAATTTAATGGATTAATATAAACACTATTTGTGTTACCTTTAACACTCTGTTTAATTTTTTTATTTGAAATTACTGTTTTTAAATTTCCAATATCTATCTTTTTATACTTTTTTTTAGGGCCAATTAAAAATTTAACATTAGCACCAAAATCACTGCATAAATCACCAAAAGATTTAATACCCCTTTTTTTTTGTCTATAACCTACCACTTCAATACAAGGTGCCATTTGAGAAATAAATTTAGTAATATTTTTAAGAGTTATTAACCCTTTTGATGTAAAAAAGCTTTTTTTAATTAAGTAACAAACTTCTAATTCTATACCAAGGGTAAATTTATTAATTTTTACTTTTTTTCCACTTTTTAAAAAGTTTTTTTTATAAATTGAAGCATAGAAAGGTGCTTTCTCTTTTAATTTTTTCATAACAGGTATACCTGTACCCGCCGCTTTAAAACCTATTACTGGATCATTAATTTTACTTTCACATAGTTTTCTAAATTTTTGGGCATTATCTAATTTTTTTGTATATTTTAAAGGAAGCGGTGTGATAATCTTATTTTTAAGGAATGCTTTAACTAGCCTATTAGATAATTTTTCTATTTCGCTTATCATGATTTATTCTTTATATATTAATTTAATTCGTTTAATAGACCATAATGCATTTTTTAGAAAAATATAACAATGAAAAAAATATTAGATTCAAATCTTTTGAATTTGCATTAATTGAAGCAAAAAAAAGAAATCATAAAATTTTAGTAGAAACTGGTGTTGCAAGAGGTAAAAAAAAATTTTTCTTTTTCTCCAAAATAAATTGGAAAGATGGAATGAGTACTATGATCTTTTCAGATTATGCCAAATATCAAAATGGAGAACTCAATTCTTGTGATATTAGCTATAGAAACATAATTAATGCAAAAAAATTTACTAAATCTAACAGCGCATATATTAATTTTTTTGTAGATGATAGCTTAAACTTTTTAAATAATTTTAAAAAAGGTATTGATTTTTTATATCTTGATTCATTAGATGGTCAATTTAAAGAAGCTTCGTTACATCAGCTAAATGAAATTCAAATTGCTTTAAAAAATTTAAAACCTGGATCTTTAGTTTTATTGGATGATAAAGGAAGTAAAACAAATCTTTCAATTGATTATATGTTAAAAAATAATTTTATTCTAATAAATGAAACAAATGAACAAGTTCTTTTTTCTTATAAAACTAAATAAGCGTTAACTAATTTAAATCAAGAATAGTTGCAGGATCTAGTCGAGTACCAAACCAATTTAGTCTTACATCTAAATGTGGTCCAGTAGATCTTCCACTACTACCAACAGTTCCTATAATTTCACCTTTTTTAACGTGATCCCCTTTGTTAATAAAGATTTCGTCTAAATGCATATAGAGTGTAGAAACACCATGACCATGATCAAAAATTAAAGTAGCACCAGTATAAAATAAATCTTTTTCTACTAAAGTTGCAATGCCATTATTCATTGCTTTTATTGGGGTTCCTTTTTTTTGAGCAAAGTCTAGCCCGTAATGAGGCCATTTTGGAATACCATTTAAAATCCTTTGACTGCCATAAACGCCGGTAACAATTGCATTATCAAGTGGTAGGATAAATTTTTCCTTAAAAAAAGATAAATCACTGTTAATCTCTCTAGCATTTACAATTAATTTATTTTCTTTTTTAATTCTTACATAAAATTCTTCAGGTGGGGTTACT